>DAOUQK010000054.1 GCA_030625695.1 Paracoccaceae bacterium
CGAAGTGAACGGCCAGGATGCAGCACCGGTTTCGGAACCTGCGCCCGAGCCAGAACCTGCCGCGGCACCAAAGCCTGAACCGATGGCTGTTACGGCTGAACCGACCTCGGAGCCAGTGGCTGAACCCACACCACCCAAGCCTAAAAGAAAAGGCTGGTGGTCGCTGGGCAGATGACCGCCTGACGAACAATGAACCAAACCCGGGTGCGTGAAAACGTATCCGGGTTTTTTCATGCCTTACATATGCTGTCGATCCAGGCCCGCCAAGGGCCGCAATATCCGCCCCATAGGCGGCCACCAACCCCAGGTGCCGCCCAATTTATGCACCTTTGCACCCGCACCCAGTTTGAATCGAGCCAACCCGGGGGCATTTCTTGTGTCGATCAAGCCCAACTCAACCGACGAGTGCCTCTGCGCCGCCAGCCATCCCGTCGCCTGCCAAAGCAGCAGGTTATGGGCACAAAGCGCGCGCCCGCGCGCGGTGGTGTGACCAATATGATAGGTGGCCCCTGTTCTGCCCTCTGTGCCGTGACGCAAAAACAGCATCGCTGCCACCGCCTCGCGCCCTTCAAACACGGTGAACAATTTGGCGCAGCTTGGGTTTTCTCGGGCAAAAGCCAATGTCAGAGCAACCGGCCAATTGCGATACCCCCGGTTTGATTGTTGCAATGCATCGGCCACAAGCAACCAATGATCGGTCTTCAAAGGCAGGTTTTGCCGCTTCACTTGCAGTCCCTGACCCTCAGCAAACACCAGTCGATTGCGCCATTTCTGATGCAGGCCAGCGCGCCGAACGTCTTGCGCCTGTGTCAGGTCAATACGGGCCACAAACCCCGGTGTCATCAAGGGTATCGCACCAATCTGCGCCAGTTCGGGCGTCGGGTGTTCCGGTGCCAGCAGGATCAAATGACGGTGCAACCCTGCCTGACGTAGTTGTCCGGCCAGCAAATGCGGCTGTTCGATCTTTGCCCGAGACAGCATCGCGACCGGAACCCCCGCCAGACGCCGGCGCACCACCAGCAAAGGCGTGGCCCCTGTAAGCCAGAGGGGGCTTTGTCCACAGGCCCGCAAAGCGGCGGCAAAACCCGCGTGCTGTTGCAAGGTGGCAGGGGTGGAATTGTAAACAGGCGCATCAAACATATCATCAGTTAACGCGATATAAACCTAAAACCCGGTTAATGGCGGCGATGAATGCGCAAACAACAGTTCAGGGCGTCACAACCCGCGCGCCGCGCCCGACACGGGCGGCGGCGGTATTGGTGGCCTGCGCCATTTCGGTCCCGGTATTTACCGTGCTCAGCCTGATCGAATGGGCGCTGATGTAAATTCGACCGTTATTGCGTCAATTGCACCAGCGCATGACGTTTTTTGCCCGCGCTCAGCTTGATTGGCGACGCCAATGCGCCCGCGTCAATCATCAGCCCGGCGTTGGTCAAAGGCGCGTCGTCCAGCCGCGCGCCGTTCTCGGCGATCAGGCGCTTGGCATCCTTGCCCGACTTTGCCAGCCCGGAACGCACGATCAATTGCACCACGGAAATCCCGTCACCAATGTCGTCCCGCGTCAGGTTCAGCGTCGGCAAATCGTCACCCACTCCGCCTTTTTCGAACACCTCGCGGGCCGTGGCCTCGGCTGTTTGCGCCGCGTCGCCGCCGTGCAAAAGCCCCGTCACCTCGTTGGCCAGCCGCACTTTGGCTTCGTTGATTTCGGACCCTTCCAGTGCGCCCAGACGGTCGCATTCATCCACCGGCAATTCGGTATATAGCTTCAGGAACCGCCCCACGTCTGCGTCCGTGGTGTTGCGCCAGAACTGCCAGAATTCGTAAGGAGAGAGCATGTCTGGGTTCAGCCACACAGCCCCCGACTGGGATTTACCCATTTTCTTGCCGTCCGACGTGGTCAGCAATGGCGAGGTCAGGCCATATACTTCGCCTTGAATGGCGCGGCGGGTCAGGTCGATGCCGTTAACGATATTGCCCCATTGGTCGGACCCACCCATTTGCAGGATACAGCCATAACGCCGTTGAAGCTCCATGAAATCATAGGCTTGCAGGATCATATAGTTGAATTCCAGGAACGACAGAGATTGTTCCCGGTCGATGCGCGACTTGACACTTTCAAACGCCAGCATCCGGTTGACGCTGAAATGACGGCCAATATCGCGCAGGAATTCGAGGTAATTGAGGTCTTCCAGCCATTCGGCATTATTGACCATCAACGCGCCGGTCGGGCCATCATTATAGTCGACATAGGCCGAGAATACCTGCTTGATGCCGTCGATATTGGCGTCAATCTGCTCGGACGTCAGAAGGGGGCGTTCATCGGCGCGAAATGATGGGTCACCCACCTTGGACGTGCCGCCCCCCATCAGGGTGATCGGCTTGTGTCCGGTCTTTTGCAGCCAACGCAGCATCATGATCTGGATCAGAGACCCGACGTGCAGCGAACTGGCGGTGGCGTCAAAACCGATATAGCCGGCCTGCGTGCCCGACATCAGGGCATCGTCCAGCCCCTGATAGTCGGTGCAATCGGCGAGAAAGCCACGCTCCATCATCACGGCGATGAAATCTGATTTCGGGTGATAGGTCATGGCTTGCCTCAGGCGTTGTTTGCACCGATTGTGTAGATCGTCTGTATAGGCAGAGGTTGAGCAAAGGAAAAGGCCATGAATCGGGTCATTGGAAAGTCCGGACCGGTCTGGGCCTTGGGTGCAATGAGTGGCACGTCTTTGGACGGGGTGGATGCGGCAATGGTCCAAACCGATGGCGAGCGGATATTCGGCTTTGGTGACGTTGGTTATCGCCCCTACGACGACGATGAGCGTGCGGTTTTGCGGGCTGCTTTGGGCTGCTGGACCGGAGAGCGGGCCGAGGCCGCCGGGCGTGTGGTGGACGCGGCGCACCAGTCTTTGTTGGCTGGGTTCGAGGCGGCAGAGCTGGTGGGGTTTCACGGTCAGACATTGGCGCATGAACCGCGCGGGCGGGGCACCTGTCAGGTCGGCGATGGCGCAGGCCTGGCGGCGGCTTTGGGCGTGCCGGTGGTTTGGGATTTTCGTAGCGATGACGTGGCAATGGGCGGCGAAGGCGCGCCATTGGCGCCGTTTTTCCACTTTGCCTGTGCGAGGTGGATCGGGGCCAAGGCGCCGGTGGTGTTTCTTAATCTTGGCGGTGTCGGCAATCTGACCTTTGTTGATCCCAGTTTCACCGGGCCAGAGGTGCCAGGCGCGTTGCTGGGGTTCGATACCGGCCCGGCCAATGCACCATTGAATGACCTGATGATGGCGCGGCTGGGCCTGTCGATGGACAAAGGCGGGGCATTGGCGGCGCAGGGTCAGGTTGAAACCGGCGCGTTGGAGTTATTTCTGGATGAACCGTATTTTGCGCGAATGCCACCCAAGTCGCTGGACCGGAACGATTTTGCCGAGATGATAAGTTTGGTCGGTGAATTGCCTGACACGGATGCAGCGGCCACTCTGACGGCCATGTGTGCCGCCGGGGTTGCGCGCGGGATGGAGCATTGCCCGGTGCCGCCAGAACGGGTTTTGGTGACGGGGGGCGGGCGGCGCAACCCGGTGCTGATGGAAATGCTGAAAGTGTCCTTGGAATGCCCGGTGGTGCCGGTTGAGGATGTGGGGCTGGATGGTGACATGCTTGAGGCGCAGGCGTTTGCCTATCTTGCGGTGCGGGTGGCGCGCGGCATGGCGACCTCTTGTCCGGGGACTACGGGGGTGCAGGCCTTGGTCGGAGGGGGCGTTGTCAGCGTTCCTGATTAAGGGTGCGGGCGTAGTCAGCGGTGAATTCAGCGTAGCCGTTTGAGGTTGATTTCAAATGGGCGCGGATCAATTCGTGCAGTGCTGGAAGGTGATGAAACGGCACATTCGGCAGGCTGTGATGTTCGATGTGATAGGGCATGTTCCAGGCCAGAAGCCGGACCACACGGTTGGTGAATGTGGTGCGGGTGTTTTCCAGCATGTCCGCCACCGGCGGGCATAGCCCGTGTTCGGCCAACAGGTATGCGCGCAGAAATGGCTGGCCAATCAGGACCGGCACCAACCAGAGCCAGATCAGCAGCGGCGTCCAGATCAGGCTGAAACCAGCCAAAGCGTATAACATCAGAATAAGGCGCGCCTCGATCTGCATCGCACGGTGGCGGCGTGTTGGCAGATAGGGCGCGTCGATTTGCCCGCTGGCGTTGGCCCAAAGCCGGGGCAGGGCGGCGTGCCAATAGCGCGCGCCGCTAAGGTAGATCAGCCAGTGGGACATTGTTTGCGGGCGGGGTTCTGTGGCGATTTCCGGGTCGCGGGTGGGGTCGTTGGTGTATTTGTGATGTGCCAGGTGGAAATAGCGGAACCAGATGAATGGCAGGGCAAGCAGTGGCGCGATGATATGGCCGACCGCGTCGTTCAGCCAAGGCGTGGCAAACGGCGTCTGGTGGGTGCATTCGTGCATTAATGTGAACAGGAACACCAAAAGGATGCCATGAGGTAGCAGGATCAAAGGCCAGAACGGGATTTGCAGAGCGATGCCGGTGCCGGTCAGCGTCAGGGCCGACAGGTAAAACGCCAGATGGCGCAGGCCGGCCCGGTTGGAGCGGGTTAACAGCCGGGTTTTGACCTTGGGTGGCAGGGATTTGATCAGGGCGGTGTGGTCCATGTGCCAAGAGTGGCGAGGCCCGCGCTTTTGGTCAATGGGGGTGATCCAAAGGAGTGCGCTGGCGCGCACACTGGATAGTGGATTGGTGCCGGGGGTTAGCGCGGTATATCGAACCCCGGTGGTGCCAGGGCGAAGCCTAAGAATTGGAAACCGGGAGAAACTGTGCAACTGACCAAGGTCCAGTCGCCGGTACTTTTTGCGGCCTGCCAATGACCCTCGGGCACGATGATTTGTGGTGCCCCTTTGGTCAGGTCCGGGGACAGCAGGTGGTCGCGCGCCGGGCCTTTGTCTGTCGCGCTGATGGACAGGATCAAGGGCGCGCCGGCGTGATACAGCCAGATTTCAACTGCATCAACCTTGTGCCAATGGCTGTTTTGTCCCTGTGCCAGCAGGAAATAGATGCAGGTGCCAGTTGGGCGGCCTTCGCCTTCGCCCTCCCAAGTTTGGCGATACCAGCCACCTTCGGGATGCGGCGCAAGGTTCAGGTGGTCGATGATTTCGGACGCAGATTTGAGCACTGGAAATTCCATCGCAACAGGCTATCTAGGGTGCTATGAAGTTGACCATCCCTTTTGACAACAGTTTTGCCCGGCTGGACAGCGCATTTTATGCGCGTCAGCCACCGGTTCCGGTCAAATCGCCGTTTCTGCGGGCGTTCAACCAAGACTTGGCCAGGTTGCTGGGGATGACGCCCGGTGACGCCGCCGAACAGGCGCAGGTCTTTGGCGGCAATCTGGTGCCGGACGGGGCTGAGCCTTTGGCGCAACTGTATTCAGGCCATCAGTTTGGCAATTATAACCCGCAACTGGGCGATGGGCGGGCGGTGTTATTGGGCGAAGTTGTCGCCACTGACGGCGCGCGCCGCGACATTCAACTCAAAGGGTCTGGTCGCACGCCGTTTTCGCGTGGCGGGGACGGGCGGGCCTGGCTGGGGCCGGTTTTGCGCGAATACGTGGTGTCCGAAGCGATGTTTGCGCTTGGCATCCCCACAACCCGCGCTTTGGCAGCGGTGGAAACCGGCGAGGATGTGATCCGCGAAGGGCGGATGCCCGGTGCGGTGCTGACGCGGGTGGCAAGCAGCCATCTGCGGGTTGGCACGTTTCAGATATTTGCAGCGCGCGGTGATCTGACATCGCTGCGCGCGTTGACTGAATATGCCATTGCCCGCCATTACCCGGATGTGACGGGACCGATGGGTCTGTTGGCGGCGGTGCGCGATGCCCAGGCTGAATTGATTGCCGGGTGGATGTCGGTGGGGTTCATTCACGGGGTGATGAACACCGATAATTGTTCGATTTCGGGTGAGACGATTGATTATGGTCCATGCGCCTTTATGGATGTTTATCAACCGGATATGGTGTTTTCTTCAATTGATCATCAGGGGCGGTATGCTTACGCGAATCAACCCAACATTGCGGTCTGGAATCTGGCGCAACTGGCGACGGCCCTGATCCAATTGTCCGATGATCGCGACGCCGCGGTTGAGCAGGCGACCGAGATTGTCCATGCCATGCCGGGTTTGATCGAAGCGGCCTGGATGCGCCGGTTTCGCGCCAAGCTGGGGCTAAGGTCGCCGCACAAGGGGGACAGCGCGTTGATTGATGATCTGCTGGTGCGCATGAGTGAAGGGCAGGCTGATTTCACCAATACGTTCAGGGCCTTGGGCAGTGCGAAGGCGCGCGATCAGTTTGTTGACCCGGCCAGTTTTGATCAATGGGCCGAAGGTTGGAAGGCGCGGTGCCTATCCGAAACCGAGGTCGAGGCGACATTGAAGGCCGCCAACCCGGGCTTTATTCCGCGCAATCACCGGATCGAAGCAATGATCGAGGCCACGGTGGCGGGGGACTATTCGCTGTTTCATCGCCTGACCCGTGTTCTGGCCCGCCCGTTTGAGGATCAGCCCGATGAAAACGATCTACAAAAACCGCCTAATTCAGATGAAGCCATTCATGCAACCTATTGCGGGACATAAGTTTTCTTATCGACGATTGATCAGGAACACCCCCGCCGCGACCAACGCCAATGCGACCCAGATCAGCGAGCTGATGTGTTCCCCCAATAACCACCAGCCAAGGATCACCGCAAATACCGGCGATAAAAAGCTGAAGGATGCGACTTCGCCAGCCCGGTAGATCGAGATCAACTTGGCCCAGAGCAGATAGCCGAACGAGGCGATAAAGATTGCCTGAAACGCCAGTCCCGCCAGATGCAGCGGCTGTGGGTCGCGAAATGTGTCGCCAAGTAATGGCGCCAAACCCAGCAGGACAGGGGTCGAGACGCCGACAACCACCAGCATCTGCGTTTCGGGCGGGACCCGCGATAAAGGGGTCAGACGCATGATCAGGGCAATCGCCGCCCAGAACAACGCCGCCGCCAGTGCCAGAATGTCGCCCAGCCAGTTGGCTTGTCCGGCGCTGTCGTCGCGCATGGCCAGGGCCACGCCGGCCATGGCCAGTACAAGGCCAACCGCCCCAACCCGGTTCAGACGTTCACCAGGCAGTAACAAGTGGCCAGCTAATGCCAACCAGACCGGCATGGAATAAAAGATGATCGACACGCGCGACACTGTGGATAGATCAAGAGCGATATATAAGGCGATGAACTCAAAGGAAAAAACTACTCCGTTTACGGCGCCCCAGAACAAGATTGTGCGGGTAAGCCGGATGGGAATACCGCGCGCCTTGATCCAGATCAGCAGGATGATCACCCCAAGGGCCGAGCGTAATCCGGCCTGAAACACCGGACCAAACCCGCCGCCGGTGGTTTTCACCACCACCTGATTGACTGCCAAAAGCACGGCGAAAGCAATCAAAAGGGACGCGCCACTAGCGTCCATTGGGCGTTTTTCTTCCATAGGCCACAGGAAGAGCGGTGGGTGCGAATGTCAACTCGTTCAGGCGATAGCATGTCAGCGGCACCTGCGGTGAAATGGCGCGGAAGATTTAAATCGGGCCACCAATATAAGGCATTGTCGGCAATATCCTGCCTAATTCTTGCCACAATAATTCGGTAATCAAAGAGGGTAACCGGCAACAAGGATCGGACAAACCATGCAAACCCTGCAACATTCCTACCAAGGTTTTAGCCTGCTGATGACGCTGAACTGGGACCGGCTTTTGTATCTATTGACCATAGCCTGCGCTTTGGCAGCAGGGGCGTGGCTGGGCAGCCTGTAACAGGTAACTCGGCCCTGGGTGCGACCCGGGATATTTCTGCACACGATACCAAAGACTTTGATCAAACGTCGGGTAAAGCCCGACGTTTCCTTGTTCCAGGCGCTGTGTTGGCGCAAACTTGGTATAAAATTCTTGCTGAACCACCAAATAGGCCCTCCAGTGGTTTTGACATCACCTGCATATCCCGATAACTCATTCTTAATGTCTGCCAGTAGTTGGGTTTATTAAAATGAGTTTGGAAATTTTGACCGGGGTTTCCGGCGTTGGATCAGGCGCGCGACTGTCGCTGCCTGCGCGGGTCGCAGCAGTATTTTTCATTTTGGTTACAATGATGTTAGCCGGTGCACCTAATGTGGCTCAGGCGCAGTCCTACCGGTTCAATCAGGTTCGGATCGAAGGCAATGCCAGGATTGAGGCCGCCAGTATTATTGCATTTGCGGGAATCGCCCGGGGGCAATCAATCAGCGCCGGCGCGCTGAACGATGGATATCAGCGCATTCTTGACAGTGGTTTGTTCAAAACAGTTGAACTGGAACCGCGTGGGGGCACCCTGGTTATCCGCGTGGTGGAACGCCCGACCATCAACATTATCAACTTTGAAGGCAACCGCCGGATCAAGGATAAGTCGCTGATTGAACTGATCGACAGCACGTCGCGCCGGGTATTCAACCCGACCGTTGCCGAACGCGATGCGGCGACGATTGCCCGGGCTTATTCCGAACAAGGGCGGGTGGCGGCGGTGGTCACACCCCGCATTATCCGGCGCAATAACAATCGCGTCGATCTGGTGTTCGAAATTGCCGAAGGTGATACCGCCGAGGTTGAACGGGTCAGTTTTGTTGGCAACCGCGCCTTTTCCGACCGCCGTTTACGCCGGGTTTTGGAGACCAAACAGGCAGGCCTGCTGCGGACGTTTGTACGGTCAGATACTCTGATCGCCGGGCGAGTCGCGTTCGACAAACAGGTGCTACGCGATTTCTATCAGTCGCGCGGCTATGTCGATGTGCGCGTCAACAGTACGAACGCCGAATTCACCCGTCAACGCGATGCCTTTTTCGTGGTGGTAAACGTGCAGGAAGGGCAGCAGTTCCGCTTTGGCCAGATTACCACTGTCAGTGAGTTTCCTCAGGCAAATGCGGCCCAGTTTCAGGCCACTCTCAAGATTAAGCCGGGCGTGGTTTATTCGCCATCGTTGGTGGAAAACTCGATCGCGCGGATGGAACGTCTGGCAATCCGGCAGGGCATTGATTTCCTGCGGGTCGAACCACGGATCACCCGGAACGAACGGGATTTGACCTTGAATGTGGAATTCGCCTTGGTCAAGGGTCCGCGCATTTTCGTCGAACGTATTGATATCGAGGGCAATACCACAACGCTTGACCGGGTTATCCGGCAACGGTTCAAGATTGTCGAAGGTGATCCGTTCAATCCGCGCGAAATTCGCGAAAGTGCTGAGCGTATCCGCGCATTGGGGTTCTTTTCCGAATCCGAAGTGAATACCCGCACCGGCACAGGCCCGGACCAGGTGATTGTCGATGTGGATGTGATCGAGCAGCCCACTGGATCGCTGACGCTGGGTGGGTCATTCTCGGCTGATGATGGCTTTGGCGTGGCTGTGACCCTAAGCGAAGATAACTTTCTTGGACGTGGTCAGAGGCTGGCGATCAGTATCTCCACAGCGCAGGATTCGCGTGAATATACCCTTGGCTTCAGCGAGCCACATCTGCTGGGCCGTGACCTGCGGCTTAGTCTTGATTTTGGGGTGGCCGCACGCAACTCTGGATTCGCGTCCTACGATATCGAAAGGGCGCTTTTTCAGCCCGCCCTGACATTCAACACCAGCGAATCTTCCAAAGTTCAGCTGCGTTATACATGGCGCAAAAGCGAAATGCTGGCACGGGTTGGTGGCACCAGCGGGCTTGTGATTACCGACGAAATCAACCAGGGCGCACGCACGTCAAGTTCGCTTGGGTTAACCTATACATTTGACAGTCGCCTTACAGGATTGAACCCAAATGCCGGTGTCTTGATCGAAGCCGGGTTCGACTATGCCGGTTTAGGCGGCGACAATGAATTTATCCGTGGCACGACAAAAGTCGTCGGCCAGACCCGTGTCCTTAACGAAGAGGTCACCCTTCGCGCGACGTTTGAGGCTGGTGGAATACAATGGCGCAGCAATAACTCATCGCGTTCGATTGACCGGTTCTTGTTGGGATCAGACATAATGCGCGGCTTTGACCCGGCCGGCATCGGACCACGCGACCAATCGCTCGGTGTTGATGATGCCTTGGGCGGCACGGTTTATGCGGTGATGCGGTTTGACGCGGAGTTCCCGCTGGGCTTACCGGAAGAGCTCGGCATGCGCGGCGGCGTGTTTTATGACATTGGCAACCTGTACGGGTTGGACGGCGCGAATATCAGCGGCAGCACAGTTGGCTCGGGTGGTTCATTTCGCCACGTCGTCGGTTTTTCGCTTTTGTGGACAACCGCCCTTGGGCCCCTTCGGTTCAATTTTACCAAGGCCCTGAAGAAAGAGACGTTTGACAAAGATCGCTTCTTCGACCTGACCATTCAGGCGAAGTTCTGAGGTGCCGGTGGCGCGCAGGGGAAAACATTCATTCCGACTGCTGGCGCTGATCCTGTGTCTGGTCACAGTGCCTGCTCTTTCAGTACAGGCGCAACAACTGGGTTTACCCCAATACGCGATCCTGACCATTTCGACGGACCGGATGTTTGCCGGGTCGGCCTTTGGTCAGCGGATCGCGCGCGTGATCGAGGTGCAAAGTGCCGTGTTGGCCGCCGAAAACCGCCGGATCGAGGCGGAATTGACGCAAGAAGAACAGGCCCTGACAAAACAACGCCCGGAAATGGATGCTCAGACGTTTCGGGCTTTGGCGGATGAGTTTGATCAGAAGGTTCAGCTTAATCGCGCAGCACAGGATGCCAAAGCCCGAGAGCTTAATCAGATTGGTGATACCGCAAGGGCCGAATTCCTGAGCACCGCCAGGCCAATCCTTGAGGCGTTGATGCGCGAGGCTGGGGCCGGGGTGATACTTGAACGGGCAAATGTGTTTCTAAGTGCCAATTCTACCGATATCACCGATCTGGCAATTGCCCGGATTGATGCGGTGATTGGTGACGGAACTGTGGTTCCGGACACGAACCCTTTGTCCGACAATCCATAGGCTGCCTTGCGGGTCAGCGCCGGGATTGGTAGTCAGATTGACAACAATCTTAAACAGGCGAAGACAGGGAACAATGACATGACCAAAGAGCTGAAAAGCGCCGATATCGGGTTGATCCAGCGCATTCTGCCGCATCGCTATCCGTTCCTTTTGGTGGACAAGGTACTGGATATCGACGGCACCTCCTCGGCTCGTGGCATCAAGAACGTCACCATGAACGAGCCGCATTTCCAAGGCCATTTTCCGGGTACACCGATCATGCCGGGGGTGACCATTGTTGAGGCGATGGCGCAGACGGCGGGGGTAATGATTGGCGTGGCGATGGATATGGCCGACCGCGATTTGTTGATATTCTTCATGTCGATAGACAAATGCAAGTTTCGCCGCAAAGTAGGCCCCGGCGATGTTCTGGAGATGCATCTGACCACACTGCGGGGCAAACCCGGCGGTAAAGTCTGGAAATTCGGTGGGCGCGCGACCGTCGAGGGTGAGGTGGCCGCCGAGGCAGAATTCACCGCCATGATCGACCTGCCAAAGGAGTAACCCGTATGGCCAACGTACATGCATCTGCGGTGATCGAACCGGGCGCCCAGATTGGCAAAGACGTGGTGGTCGGCCCGTTTTGCGTGGTCGGCCCACAGGTGGTTCTAAGTGACCGGGTCGAATTGAAAAGCCATGTGGTAGTTAGCGGTGACACGCTTATTGGCGAAGATACGGTGGTATTTTCCTTTTCAGTGATCGGCGAAATCCCACAGGACCTGAAATTCGAGGGCGAAAACAGTCGTCTGGTGATTGGCGCGCGCAATCGCATCCGCGAACACGTGACCATGAACGCCGGCACCAAAGGTGGTGGTGGGGTAACGCAGATTGGTGACGACGGGTTGTTCATGGCCGGATGTCATATCGCCCATGATGCGCAGGTGGGAGACCGGGTGATTGTGGTCAATTCCGCGGCCATCGCCGGGCATTGTGTGCTTGAGGATGATGTGATTATCGGTGGCCTGTCGGGCATCCATCAATGGGTACGGATCGGACGTGGCGCGATTATTGGCGCGGTCACCATGGTGACCAATGATGTGATCCCTTATGGGCTGGTCCAGGCTCCACGCGGGGCGCTGGACGGGCTTAACCTGGTGGGGCTAAAGCGGCGCGGAGTGGCGCGTTCGGATATCACCGCCTTGCGGGCAGCGTTTCAGATGCTGGCACAGGGCGAAGGCGCGTTTCAGGATCGGGCCCGCCGATTGGGCGAAGAAAGCGAAAGTGGTTATGTGCAGGAAATCGTTGAATTTGTGCTGGGTGCCACCGGCCGGTCGTTTCTGACACCAGGGGGCTAGGGGGGCAGATGATTGCGCTGATCGCCGGAACCGGAGCGTTGCCAAGTGCTGTTGCGGCTGAAATGGAGGTGGCACCATTGGTATGCGCATTGGAAGGGAATGCCCCCGATAACCTGACGGTTGATGTCACGTTTCGTCTGGAAACGCTGGGCACATTTCTGGCGGTGTTGCGTGACAACGGCGTGCAACACCTGTGCATGTCGGGCGCGATTGGCCGCCCGACGATAGATCCAAACGCCATTGATGCTGCCACGCAGCCCTTGGTGCCGGTGATTGCCAATGCCATGGCCAGTGGTGACGACGGGGCCTTGCGCGCCGCGATCACCATCTTTGAAACTGCCGGGCTGCACGTCAGCGCCGCGCATGAGATTGCGCCGGATTTGCTACCGCCCAAAGGCTGCCTGACCGATGTCACACCGGGCAAGCAGGACCGCGATGATGCGGCGCGGGGGGCAGGTATAATCACGGCAATGGCGGGGCTTGATATCGGTCAGGCTTGCGTGGTGCAGGGTCATCAGGCGCTGGCGATCGAAGGCGCATTTGGCACCGACTGGATGCTGCGCAGCCTGACCACCCGCCCGGATGCAGGTGGCGGGTTGTTGTTCAAAGCGCCCAAGCCCGGTCAGGACCGGCGCGTCGACCTGCCTGTTATTGGCCCCGACACCATCACCGCCGCCTGTGCTGCCGGCCTTGGCGGCGTGGTGATCGAAGCGGGCGGGGTCATGGTGCTGGACCGCGCTAAAGTGATGTCAGAATGCAATCGTCTGGGCCTGTTCCTATGGGTCCGGGAGCCGGGTTGATGCGGATATTCGTGATCGCCGGGGAACCCTCTGGCGACCGTTTGGGCGGGGCCCTGATGGCCGGGCTGAAAACGCTTGAACCGGGTGTGGAATTTGACGGTATCGGCGGGGCGCAGATGGCAGCACAAGGGCTGACCAGCCGCTTTGACATGGACGAGCTGTCGATCATGGGGCTGGCCGAGGTTGCGCCGAAATATTTCCACCTGAAACGCCGGATCGCTCAGACGGCTGCGCAGGTGATCGAGGCTATGCCGGACGTGCTGATCACCATCGATTCCCCCGATTTCTGCCTGCGTGTGGCAAAGATTGTCAAAGCGGCGTGTGATGTTCCAACCGTGCATTACGTCGCCCCGTCGGTCTGGGCCTGGCGACCGGGGCGCGCCGCAAAAATGGCCCAAGTTATCGACCACGTTCTGGCGCTATTGCCGTTTGAACCGCCGCTGATGCGCAGCGCCGACATGACCTGCGACTTTGTCGGCCACCCGGTGGTGGCCGAGCCGCAGGCCAGCGCCAAAGAGGTGACTGCGTTTCGCGCGAAGTACGGGCTGGGTGACGCGCCGGTAATGCTCGCATTGCCCGGCTCGCGTCGGGGCGAAGTGACCCGATTGGCGCCGGTCTTTGGCGCAGCCTTGCAGACGTTTTTGCGCGATCACCCCGATATGCGTTTGATTGTCCCGGCGGCCGGGCCGGTGGCCGGGCTGGTCAAAGAGTTGGTGACGGATTGGCCGGGTAACCCGGTGGTTCTGGACCCGGCGACCTCAGATGCAACCGATAAACGCGCGGCTTTTGCCACCGCCGACCTTGCTTTGGCGGCTTCGGGCACTGTTTCGCTTGAACTGGCGGCATCCGCGACGCCGATGGTGATCGCCTATGACTTCAACTGGCTTAGCCGAAAAATATTCCACCGCATGGTGCAGATTGACACCGTCACCCTTGTTAATCTGGTCTCTGAGACCCGCACCGTGCCGGAATGC
>DAOUQK010000091.1 GCA_030625695.1 Paracoccaceae bacterium
ACCTGATGGATTTTCTAACCCTCATTCAGGTGCTCGACAGTTCTGTCCGCCTTGCCACGCCATTGTTGCTGGCCTGTCTTGCCGGGCTGTATTCGGAACGCGCGGGTATCTTCGATATCGGCCTTGAAGGCAAAATGCTGATGGCGGCGTTTTTCTCGGGGGCTGTGGCGGCCACGACGGGTTCGGCCTGGTTGGGTCTGCTGGCAGGGATTGCGTCGTCGATGGCTTTGGCCGGGCTACATGGGCTGGCCTCGATCACGTTCCGGGGTAATCAGTTGATCTCGGGCGTGGCAATAAACTTTTTGGCCGCTGGTCTGACGGTTCTGATCGCTCAGGACTGGTTTCAGCAAGGCGGGCGCACACCGTCGTTGATGGGTGCGGGGCGGTTTGGGCCGATTGAATTGCCATTTGCCGAGGCCCTGAGTGGCATTCCTTACCTTGGCCCGGTTTATAGCGAATTGATATCCGGCCATTCGATCCTGGTTTATTTTGCTGTGCTGGCGGTGCCCGGCACATGGTGGTTGCTGTATCGCACCCGGTTTGGCCTGCGATTGCGCGCGGTGGGGGAAAACCCCGCGGCAGTTGATACGGCCGGCATTTCAGTGGTTGGGCTGCGGTTTGCCGCCGTTGCGATCTGCGGCATATTGTGTGGCGTAGCCGGGGCTTACCTGGCCACCGCATTGCAGGCCGGGTTCGTCAAGGATATGACGGCGGGCCGCGGGTTCATCGCCCTTGCGGCGTTGATATTTGCCAAGTGGCGACCCTGGCAGGCGATGTGGGCCTGTCTGTTGTTCGGGTTCCTTCAGGCGATTGCGCTGCGCTATCAGAACATCAACATCGGCGATTTCACCATTCCAGTGCAGTTCATGGACGCCCTGCCCTATATCCTGACAGTGGTGATTCTGGCCGGGTTCGTCGGCAAGGCAATTCCGCCAAGGGCCGGTGGTGAACCTTACGTGAAAGAGCGTTAAACCAGCTTTGTCGCGGGCCAATTGGCAAAACAATTGCCTGCCCGCGACAAAATGGAACAACTGAGACGGTTTGGCCGGTTGCAAGGACTTTCTGACCGGTCTAGATGAACATATGCAAATTTACCTACCTATTGCCGAAATGTCCGTAAACGCATTCCTGTTATTGGGACTGGGCGGACTGGTCGGCGTCCTGTCGGGCATGTTTGGTGTCGGCGGCGGGTTCCTGATGACACCTTTGTTGTTTTTTATCGGCATCCCACCGGCGGTGGCAGTGGCAACCGAAGCCAATCAGATCGTTGCGTCGTCGTTTTCGGGGGTGTTGGCGCATTTCCGAAGGCGAACGGTTGATTTCAAGATGGGCACGGTGTTGCTTATTGGCGGATTGATCGGTGCGGCACTTGGCATTGTGCTGTTCAACTATCTTAAAAGCCTGGGTCAGGTCGATCTGCTGGTTAAACTGTTTTATGTGGTGTTTCTGGGCGTGGTCGGCGGGCTGATGTTCATCGAAAGCCTGAATACCATTCGCAAGACCCGCAAATCGGGCGGGGTGATAAAGGCGCGGCGGCAACGGTCGTGGGTGCAGACTCTGCCGTTCAAGATGCGGTTCCGCACCTCTCAGCTTTATATCTCGGTGATCCCGCCGATTGTGGTGGGCATTCTGGTGGGTATTCTGGCGGCAATTATGGGTGTCGGTGGCGGGTTTATCATGGTGCCGGCGATGATCTATATTTTGGGCATGCCGACCAAAGTGGTGGTGGGAACGTCGCTGTTCCAGATCATCTTTGTGACGGCGTTTACCACCATGCTGCACGCGACCACCAACTTTACGGTTGATATCGTACTGGCGGTTCTGCTGCTGGTTGGCGGGGTGATTGGCGCGCAGTTTGGCACCAAGATCGGGCTAAAGATGAAGGCCGAGAATCTGCGGATTTTGCTGGCCATCATGGTGCTGGCGGTTTGTGGCAAACTGGCTTTGGATCTGTTGTTACAGCCATCAGAGCTGTTTTCACTTGGCGCGGGGGGGCATTAGGATGCGTTATCTGCTTGCTTACCTGCTGATGTTGCCGGGACTATTGATGGCCGGCGAAGAGGTGGTGCTTGGTCTTAGCAAAGACCATGTGTCGATTACGACGGCCTTTGACGGGTCCGAAATTCTGATCTTTGGCGCGGTCAAACGTGAAACACCAGTGCCGGAGTCTGAGTTGCATGTGGTGATCACCGTGGCAGGCCCGTCGCACCCGATAACCGTACGGCGCAAGGACAAATGGCTGGGGCTGATCTGGGTCAACAATGCAGCGGTCGAGGTTGATCTGGCCCCGACTTTTTATGCGGTTGCCACCACCGGACCAATGGCGGAGGTGCTGAGCGTTACCGAAAACCTGCGCCACAAGGTATCGATTGAAAACGCGATCCGGTTGGTCGGCGCGCCTGACGATGTGGGCGATAGTGTTGTATTTTCCGAGGCGGTGATCCGTATCCGCCGCAATTCCGGGCTTTATCAGGAGTTGGAAGGCCAGGTTGCTTTGGACCAGCAAACCCTGTTTCGCACGGCGATCAAAATGCCTGCGAACCTGACCGAAGGCGATTATACCACCCGGATATTCCTGACCCGTGGAGGCAAGGTCGTTTCGTCTCAGGAAACAACGATTGAGGTGCGCAAAGTCGGGCTGGAACGCTGGTTGTTCACCATGTCACGGCAGAAACCAGCCCTGTATGGGCTGATGTCGTTGGCGATTGCCATTGCAGCGGGCTGGGGCGCGTCTGCGGCGTTCCAACTGGCACGTCGGGATTAAGTCGGGGTCAAGGAAAAGGTGCGCAAAATGCGCATCCTACGGGATAATTGACAGGTCATACCAACGTGGACAAAGATTGACTCGCTGCCGTCATGTGTAGGGTGGGGTTTCACCCCACCGCCCGCCGGGTAGATGGTGGGGTGAAACCCCACCCTACGGATCTTTGACAGGGCAATCATTGAGGTATCAGTGATCGGGCGGACGCGCTAGCCCCGTCCGATATAGGGCATCTTGGTTGCCATCACCGTCATGAATTGCACATTCGCCCCAAGCGGCAGGCCAGCCATGTAGAGCACCGAGCGCGCCGCGTCTTCGACCGACATCACATATTGCGGATCGCCTTCGGGATTTTCCTCGGCCATGCGTTTATTCATTGCCTCGACCATCGGCGTTGCCGCGTTGCCGATGTCAATCTGCCCGCAGGCAATGTCATAGGGCCGCCCATCCAGAGACAATGCCCGGGTCAGGCCGGTTATGGCGTGTTTGGTCGTCGTGTAGGGCGTGGAATTCGGCCGGGGAACATGTGCAGAAATCGAGCCGTTATTGATGATCCGCCCGCCCTGTGGGCTTTGCGCGCGCATGGCGGCAAATGCGGCGCGGGCCGACAGGAACATGCCGTTCAGATTGACGTTGACGCTGGCGTACCAACTTTCCAGGGCAATCTCGTCTATCGAGCCGCCCGGCGTGAAAATCCCCGCATTGTTGAACAACACATCCAATCGGCCTGTCGTTTCCAGGAACTTTGAAAACGCGGCATCCACGGCCTCTGGGTCGGTCACATCCGCCACCAACGCCATTGCGTTGTCGTGTGCGGCCGCCATTTCGTTCAACGGCCCGGCGCTGCGCGCCAATAGGCCCACGCTCCAGCCATCGGCCAGAAACAGCTCTGCCGCAACGCGGCCAATTCCGGAACTGGCACCGGTGATGATGATACTTTTCATATTTCCTCGCTTTCTAATGTCAAAGTTGCGGCAGGTGTCGCGCGTAAGTCGTCAACCTGCAAGGCATACGTCGGTTTGGACAGCCGGTTGCGTACCACCCAGATCAGGCGTTCCTGTGCGCGTGTGATCGCGACGTAAGCCAGCCGTTTCCAAAGCGCCTGCCCCGCCTCGATCCGGCCCATCCGCGCGGCAACAAACAGGTCCGGCGCGAACACCTGAACCGTGTCCCATTGCGAGCCTTGCGCCTTGTGGATGGTCACCGCCGCCCCGTGCAGGAATGTCGCCCCCATGCGGGCGGCAAAGGGAATAAACGGTTCTTCTTCGTCCGGCTTTTCGATCTTTACAATCGACGCGGCACTGACCTGTGGGTCTTCGGCCCCCAGCACATGCAGACGCGAAAATCCCGGCTTGCGTCCGGGCCCGAGATAGATCACCTGAGCGCCCCGGATCAGCCCGCGCGCCTCAAGATCAAGGCGCTTTTTACGGTGTTTCATTGGTAATTCTATACCGTCGCAGATTAGCGGTTCACCTTCCAGCAACGCATCTTCGGGCGCATTGTGCACCTTGCGAAACGCATTGATCAACTTGATCCGCGTGGCATTGCGCCAGACCAGAACCGGGCTGCGGGCCATCAGATCGACCTCGACCCGCTGACCCCAGACCACCCGTTCGTCACGCCGGGCCACGTCTTCGATCATCCGTTCAAAGTCGGAGAATTCCAGAGCGGGGTCGCCAAGTGCGTGGGCCAGATCAAGGATTGGGTTGTCGGCGTCCTGCCGGTGCACCCGGCTTAGTTCCAGAATACGGGGCGCGGGTAAGGCTTCGAATACCATATTGCCGGATTGTTTTACCGGAGCAAGCTGCGCCGGGTCGCCAAACAACAGGAGGTTGGGGAAAATATCTTTCAGATCTTCGAACTGTTTGTCGTCCAGCATCGAGGATTCATCGACAAAGCCAATGTCCAGCGGGTCCTCGCGGCGTTTCCAACCGGTGATAAAGTCAGACCCGCGCAAGCCCGCCGCCGCCAACGCGCCGGGGATGGATTTATTGCCGGCGTAGAAGGTTTTGGCGCGCTGCAACGCGATTTCGGTCAGGCCTTCGACCTCGGGCTGGTCGCCATTGCCCATCAGCCATTCGGCGATGCGTTCGTATTCCGGGTCATACACCGGGGTATAAAGTATTCGGTGGATCGTGGTGGCTGGAACGCCGCGCAGGCGAAGCACTGACGCCGCCTTGTTGGTTGGCGCCAGAATCGCCAGGGTGCGTTTGTCACCCAGTTTACGGCTTTCATAATCGCCGGACACGACAGCTACACCTGCCGCCACCAAGGCCTGATAAAGTTCGGCCAGCAACAGAGTTTTGCCTGATCCGGCCTTGCCCACCACGGCCATTACCCCTGCCCCCGATTCCCGCGGAGGTTTCAACAGGGCGTCGTCCATATCCACCCCGGCGGAGCGCAGCATTTCAGCGATGCTGTCAAAGGCGGCGGCCTGATCATCGGAAAAGGTAACGGAGGGCACATTCATGACGCGACCCTATAGTGCGTCAGAGACATTGCCCAGATGGCGTCTGCTGCTATTTCGTCAGGCAGACATCGCTATCGGTCCCATCCGTTCAGCGCCAAAGGCACGGTCAAACCAAAGCCGGGAAATCTGTGGCGAAATACCTGCCTTCAGCGCCACTTTGCGCTTCGCAGCTTCGGTAAATTCCCAAAGCCCGACACTTATCATCTCGCGCCCCTGCCCCTCGGACCCGAGCAGTTCTGGCGACGAACCGATGGCGCGATAAATTCGCTGCATCCGTGCATCGAACACGCCAACAAAGTGACGGATACCAAAGCCTGACATGATCTCGCCACCCGCCAGCATCAGCCCGGCGGCGACCTTGGCGCTGACCCCGCGTGCCAGGCAAAACCGGGTACATTCCCAGATCAGCGGGCTGGTGATTGTACCGCCACCGATCAAGTGGCCAAAGATTTCGTTCACCATGGTCCGGCCCGTAGTTGGCAGGAACCGCATTGACCCGCCATGGCTGCCATCTGGTTGTTCCCAGATCACATAAAGCGGGTTCAGCGCATCGTATTGATCGCGTTCTTCGCCTTTATCATTCACATCAACCGGCCATCCAAGTCGGGTGTGGAATTGATCTGCCCGGTCCCGGAACATCGAAGATGCCAGTTTTGGATAGAGAGAAAGGTCGTCTGCGTAGATATAGCGTAACATTGTTGTAGCCCCTTTGCCGTCCTAGCTGATCCAGCTTTACGACAGAGATGGTTAACAACAGGTCAGGTTTGCGTGCGATATCTTAGACAATGATCAACCCAAGACTAAGGGCACGGGCAACCGCGTGGGTGGTATTATGCGCGCCAAGCTTGAACCGGGCACTTTCGATATAGACCCGAAGCGTGTGTTCCGAAATCGTCAAAGTATCGGCCACCTGGGCGCGGGAATAGCCCATCGCTAACAAGGTCATCGCATCAATTTCTCGCGGACTTAGGGCGCGTGACTGTTCGCCTTTACGTTCCGGTTCAAACTCCAGCGCCTTGCGGTTGAAGTAATGCGCGATCAGGATCAATTCGCGACTGTGGAGTTCAGAGAATTCGGCCCATTCCTTATCATCACAGGTGTGGTTGACCGTGAACAAGGCAAACTGCCCGTTAGGGCCACGAATCGGGATCGAAAACCCCTGATTACCAACCCCGTGTTTCAAGGCATCCGCCAGAAACGCCCGCGCCGGTTTGCCGGACCAATCAAGGCGTTTCCAATCGACCGGGTGAAAACGCTGAAAGCAGCCGATGATCACCGGGTCCACGCGAATATAACTTTGGGCGATATAATGGTCGCGCCATTCGTCGCTATAGGTGCCACAGCCGTATTGTTCGCCCGCACTATCGACCCAGTGATAGATTATGTGGTCGATGCCGTAAGCATCGCGCAGTTTGACGATGACGCGCTCTATGCCTTCAAGCGTGTCTGTGGCGTCCAATTCCTCCAGTATCTGATCCAGATTGACGTTGGCTTGCATGGTCTTGCGCTTGTGCCTCCTTGGCATGGGACGCAATTTCGGCAGCGGCGATCAGCGTGGTGTCTTGCAGCTGCTCAGCCAGCGCCCCAAGGTCGTTTGCAAGAGCAAACGATTTGAGATCCGCCAGAACGTCCAGTATCCAGTCGTTATGTAGCATCAGAATCTCCCCTAAATGGTTAATGAAACGTTAACACAACTATAGCATGTGGCGATTTGTTAGGGAATTCACTTGTTTCTACCCCCCAGAAAGCGTGAGGGCGTATTTGTTAAGCATTTGTTTTCTAAGAATTTGAGGTTTGGAAATGAAGTTGGCTGCGGATCAGCAGGTGATTCGCAGGTGGAATGGTTGGGAATGAATCATGTTCAGGAGAGGTTCGGTAACTTACCGGGAATGCAGGTAAGGTGGGTTGAAAACCCACCCTACAGTTAATTTCCGGCGTCCAGCACTTCTTCCAGAGTACGCAGACCGGTGCGGGGCGATTGCACCAGAACCGACATATTGCCCGGTTTATGTTCGTTACGCAGCATTTTGACATGCGCCAAGGGCAGGTCGTTCCACGAAAACACTTCGGACATACAGGGATCAAGACGGCGTTCCAGCATCAACTTGTTGGCGGCACTGGCCTGCTTGAGGTGGGCGAAATGGCTGCCCTGCAGGCGTTTCTGGTGCATCCACATGTAGCGCACGTCAAACGTCAGGTTGAACCCGGACGTGCCCGCACAGATCACCACCATACCGCCCTTTTTGCACACAAAGGTCGATACCGGGAATGTCGCCTCGCCCGGATGTTCGAACACCATGTCAACGTTGACGCCCTTGCCGGTGATGTCCCAGATCGCCTTGCCGAATTTACGCGCCTCTTTGAACCAGGTGCCATATTCTTCGGTGTTGACGGTGGGCATCTGCCCCCAGCAGTTAAAGTCCTTGCGGTTGATGACGCCTTTGGCCCCCAGATCAAGCACAAAGTCCCGTTTGCTTTCATCGCTGATCACGCCGATGGCGTTGGCCCCTGCCGTATTGATCAGCTGAATTGCGTAAGAACCGAGGCCGCCGGAAGCGCCCCAGACCAACACGTTCTGGCCCGGCTTCAGGTCGTGCGGTTCGTGCCCGAACAACATGCGGTAAGCGGTGGCGAGGGTCAGCGTGTAACACGCCGATTCTTCCCAGGTCAGATGGCGCGGGCGCGGCATAAGCTGCTGCGATTGCACCCGGGTGAATTGAGAAAACGAGCCGTCCGGCGTCTCATAACCCCAAATCCGTTGGCTGGGCGAAAACATCGGGTCGCCGCCGTTGCATTCTTCGTCGTCGCCGTCGTCCTGATTGCAATGCACCACAACTTCGTCGCCAATTTTCCAGCGCTTGACCTTGTCACCCACCGCCCAGACGATGCCTGACGCATCCGATCCTGCAATGTGATACGGTTGTTTATGACCGTCAAACGGGCTGATTGGCTGGCCAAGTGCGGCCCAGACGCCGTTGTAATTGATCCCTGCGGCCATCACCAGGATCAACACATCGTGGCTGTCCAGAGCCGGCACATCGACCACTTCCTTAAGCATCGCCTTATCCGGTTCGCCGTGGCGTTCGCGCCGGATTGCCCATGCGTACATCTGTTTGGGCACATACCCCATGGGTGGGATTTCCCCGACCTCGTAAAGGTCTTTTTCAGGCGCGTCGTAGGGTGCTATATCAGTGTCCAAAGCCATTTTGGCCTCCTGTCAGGCAAATGTTTGCCGCAATGCAGAAATTACGGCGTCGGAACCGGGATAAAAAGGGTTGCGCAATAATGCAACCTTGAATCGGTGAGTTTGGTAACTTTATGACCCAGCAGGTGCAGAAATTTGCTTTGCATCCGCAGTATCGCCGGGCGGGGCGTCCGGCATCAGATGGCGAATTGAATTGGCGTAATAGTCGACCAAATCGGCATTTTCCGGATTTACCGAATATGTCTCGCCGGTCAGGGTCAGCACGTCACGTTCCATCAGGTTCCTCAGGCCGACTTCGGTGGCATACGCCTGATCATCCCGCGGCACATGGGTATGGGCCAGTGGCAGGTCGATAACCATCCTTGCCATGCCCTGTTCGACTTCGGCCCGCGTCATCGGGCCGTTTTGCAACATCAGCCAGCACACGGCAGGTACCGGCAGGATGGGAACGATAGCGGCAATCTGGGACATCAGTTCTTCGGCCAGCGGCATGGTCAGATCGCCCTGTTTACCAGAGCTGAATTCTTTGAGCGACATCGGGCAACCAAAGCTGACAGCGGCATAGCCAAACCGGTGATATCGCCCCGTCATGCGCAGCCAAAGTTGATGGCCCATGTTGCGGGCAACCACGCCAAGCCCGGCCTTGAAACGCCGACTTTCTTCTTTAGAGGCGTTGATCAGGATGCGGTCCTCTAACACCCGGTCATAATTCAGCGCCACGGGGACAAACACGATGTCGCGGCCTTCGGGATCAAATTCGTCGATCAGGTATTTTAGCAAGCCCATTTTCGGGGCGGCGGGTGCGCCTGTCAGGCTTAACCCGCCTTCGGGAAACATCGCTTGGGTTACACCATTGTCTGTCGCGAGGCGCACATAGCGCGCGAGCACCTTGCGATAGAGGTCGTTGCGCGACTTGCGGCGGACAAAATACGCGCCCATCGCCTTGATCAACCGGCTAAGCGGCCAGACACGGGCCCATTCACCGACGGCATAAGACAGGGCCGAGCGTTCGGCGGCCAGGAACGTCACCAGCAGATAGTCCATATTGCTGCGGTGGTTCATGACAAAAATCACGGCGGCGTCGGTGTCTACCTTTCGCAATTCGGCCTCGTCGAAATGACCAAGACGCACCCGGAACAGCGCCATCGAGATGAACCGCGCCATGCGGGTGGCAAAGCCGAAATAGGCCGAGGCCGAAAAGGTCGGCACAATCTCGCGGGCATAGTGTGCGGCCTCTTCGAACACCACCTGTTCCGGCGTGTCGGTGGCGCGGGCTTGGTCGGCGACGGCCTGCGCCACTTGCGGGTCATAGATCAGGCGTTGGATCATGTCGTGACGGCGCGCCAGTTTGAACGGCTGGATTGGAACGGCGAGGTTTTTGTTGAGCCGTGCGACGGCCTTTTCCAGGCGACGCCGGAAAAACCAGCGCACCGAGGGGATCATCATCCGTTCCCATACAGCAACCAGCGCCAGAGCAAGAACAAGTATAAGCAGCCACAGCGGCATTTCGACAATTTGTGTCATTGTGCCAGCTTGGCATTTATTCCGGGGCGTCACAATCTTTTCGATTTGCGTCATGCCGCAATGCAGCGAATTGACTTGGGGTGATAATTGCGATTAACAGCCTTGACGTGAAAGAAAATTACCCAGCCAAACGAAAGACTCTAATGACCCAACCCCCGAAAGACCGTCATTCCAAAGTGTCCGATCGTCAAGTCGATCGTCCCTGGCTGATCCGAACCTATGCAGGACATTCCACGGCCAAAGCTTCGAATGAATTATACCGGGGCAATCTGGCCAAGGGGCAGACCGGGCTTTCGGTGGCGTTCGATTTACCGACACAGACGGGGTATGACAGCGACCATGTGTTGGCGCGCGGAGAAGTCGGCAAGGTTGGCGTTCCGGTGGGGCATTTGGGGGATATGCGCAGCCTTTTTGCCGATATTCCGCTGGATCAGATGAATACGTCGATGACGATCAATGCCACGGCGCCGTGGGTTTTGGCGTTGTATATAGCCGTGGCCGAGGAACAGGGCGCGGATATTTCCCGGCTTCAGGGTACAGTTCAGAATGATCTGATCAAGGAGTATCTTAGCCGGGGGACGTATATCTGCCCGCCAAAGCCATCGTTGAAAATGATCGCGGATGTGGCGGAATATTGTTATTCCAACGTGCCCAAATGGAACCCGATGAACGTGTGTTCCTATCATCTGCAAGAGGCTGGGGCGACGCCGGAACAGGAATTGGCATTTGCTTTGGCGACAGCGCAGGCGGTGCTGGATGAACTGCGCCCGCGGGTTCCGGCGGCGGATTTCCCGGCTTTGGTCGGGCGGATTTCGTTTTTTGTGAATGCGGGCATCCGGTTTGTCACCGAGATGTGCAAGATGCGGGCGTTTGTTGATCTGTGGGATGAGATTTGCCTGGAACGCTATGGCGTGGCAGACCCGAAACACCGGCGGTTTCGCTACGGGGTTCAGGTTAATTCTCTGGGCCTGACTGAACAACAGCCCGAGAATAACGTTTACCGCATATTGATTGAAATGCTGGC
>DAOUQK010000391.1 GCA_030625695.1 Paracoccaceae bacterium
AGGATCGCATCTGCCACCGCCTTTGGATTCTGGTGGCACAGCCAGTGGTCAACTCCGGCCAGCGCCACGCGGGTTAGGTCGGGCGCAAACTCTTCCAGCCCTTGGGTGGATTCGGGCAACAACGCTGTGTCGTCTTCGCCCCAGATCAACAGATGCGGGCAGTGCACTATCATCTGTTCGACCGGTAGGGCGCGCAGATCACTTATCACTGACCCCGGGTCAGCCACCTGCAAAGGGGTGGCGCGGTACCAGTTGATCATGGCCTTCAGGCGTCCGGGTCTGGCCCATTCAGCCTTATACTCGCGCAACCGGTCGCCGCTGAGCCAGTCAAGGTTCATATGGGCTGAAAACAATCTCAACATGCGGGCAAAATCATCCGCGGCCAGCGCGTCCTCGGACCCCTCGCGACGTAATACATTGATGTACTGGGATGCTGCCGATTGCACCCCGCCCGCCGCCAACTCGCGTTGAAACGGCACCGGGTGCACGCCGTTGGCAATGATCAGACGAGAGACGAGCTCTGGGCGGAACATTGCCAACCCATACGCCACCGATGCGCCCCAGTCGTGGCCCAGAACCGTAACCGGCGCACCCGATAGACCGATCAATGCCGCCATGTCCGACACCAGTTCGGACAGGACGTAATTAGCAACCCCCGGCGGTGCCCAACTTTGGCCATAGCCGCGTTGATCGGGGGCGATACAGTGGAAATGCCGGGCCAGAAGGGGCGCAAGGTCGCTCCAAGCGCCGCCATACTCGGGAAATCCGTGCAGCATCAGCAAGGGGGGCAGATCGGCGCTGCCCCAGCTGCGGACAAAGAAGGGATGTCCGTTCAGGTTAATGGTTCTGGTTTGCACGGGATGCCCCATTCAGTTGCCTTTGGTCAGCGTTTCAAAGTTCAGCCCCTGAGCGGTGCGCGCCGCAAACCCGGCCCAAAAGGTATGATCCGTCGTTGGCTTTCCATCGTCATCAACTGCGGTGACGCCGTCCGACGCGTGTTCGACCAAATCAAGAAACCCGGCCTTGTCGGCGTCCGATTTCAGGTGCAGGTCCAGAAATGCGGTGGCAAAATGCTGGGTGATATTGTTCATCCGGTTGGTATCCCAGACCGCATCGGCATAGTGGTCAAACGGCGCGTAGCCAAGGCTCTCTGACATGGCCCAGCTTTCTTCGGGTGCCAGCATGGGGGCGGCGGCGTTGTGGTTGGCGCCATCAAAGCTTAGCAAATGCCGGGTGGTTCCGGTGGTTCCGGAAAATATCTGGCGAATGGCTGCGTAGACCGAAACATCGTCAGCCCCGCCCGCCATCAGCATCAGCGGCTTTTCGAACCCGGCCAGACCTTCGGCGTTCCAGAACCCGGTGTTCATGCCCCAGGGCCCAATGGCGATGATCGCCTTGACGCGGTCGTCCACCATGTTCGTGTGGCTGTCCGAGCCGACCAGATGGCGCGAAAGTAACCCGTTGGGCGTGCCCCAGGCGTATTCGGTTGACCCTTGGGTGACACCGGCACCGCCAAAGATCATCGCGCCGTACCCACCCATGGAATAGCCGATAACACCAGTGACATCAGCATTAACAATGGCCCCAAGCGGGCCATCAAGGTCGGCCATGCTGTCAATCACGAACCGTTGGTCAATTGGCCGGTTCAAAAGGGTTGATCCGAATGCGACCTTGTTGGAATAGGTACTGTCGGTGTGGTCAATAGAGACAGTGACATAGCCCTTTGAGGCCAGGTTTTCGCCCAGATGCGACATCAGATAACGGTTGCCGGGATAGCCGTGCGAAATCACGATCAGTGGGTATGTGGTGCCGGTCGCCGGTGCTGCGTCACGGGCGGCGCGGCCATGCAGGGTCACGATGGTGTTGCCGTCGCGAAGTTCGGTTTGGTAGGTGCCTCCCGGTGCTGTGTCCGCAGCGGCGGGATACCAGACTTCGACCGTCAGGGGGCGGTCATAAAGTGGTTCGGCGTCAGCGGTGGTATTGACGATGTCATTCTGACCCGGGTTGACGAATTCAAGCGTTTGAACACCAATCGGCAACGGGCCATAACCAGCCAGTTCCGGCGCGTCCGGGCGAATTCGGTCAATCCGATTCTCGGACAGGGCAGCGCTGGCCGAAAACAGGCAGGTCGCAAGGCCAATGGCAGTCAAAGTTGTTCGCATGGGGCACTCCGATTGTAATATTAGCGCCCAAAATATGTGTTTTGGACTGGGTAATAATGATGGCAAGCCTCAGGGTCAGACAGATTTTGATGCGGATCAAGGAAATTCGTAAATTAGTGGCCCATTATGCGCGCAACCACCAACATAATCACCTTTGCGAGCAGGAGAATTGCATGCCCGAACAGTCCAGGACGACCAAAACCACGGCCACCGAAAATGGCGCAAGCGCCCCGTCATCAACGCCCACCACGTCAGCCCGGCCCAGTCAGGATGAAGTGCGCCAAGCGTTTGAAAGCGGGCAATACCCATATGCCACGAAACTGGGAAAGAAAGACTATGAGGCGCAAAAGGCCGAACTTCAGGCCGAGTTGCTGAAGGTTCAGTTGTGGTCGCAAGAGGCCGGTCAGAAGTTTGTTTTACTTTTCGAGGGGCGGGATGCGGCCGGCAAGGGCGGCACAATCAAACGCTTTACAGAACACCTGAACCCGCGCGCAGCACGTGTTGTGGCCCTGAATAAACCATCCAACAAAGAACTTGGGCAGTGGTATTTCCAACGCTATATTGAGCATCTGCCAACGTCGGGTGAAATGGTGTTCTATGACCGTTCCTGGTACAACCGCGCCGGGGTTGAACGGGTGATGGGGTTCTGCGGGCCGAATGATTATCT
>DAOUQK010000205.1 GCA_030625695.1 Paracoccaceae bacterium
CCGTCAAGTGGCATAGCATCACCTCGGCAAACAAAAATATGTAAGAAAATTGATCAAATAGCTTTACTTCACACGTAATCGTCGCACGGACCCAGGATTTCGGCAAGATTTTTTTCTTGTCAATTGCCTGCGCGTGAGCCAAGCACAAGTGTATGAGCGTTGATGTGAGGCACCTTTGATACGTCTGCCAGCCAGTTCCGCCAGATGAAAAGCCTGCGACCTTTCCGGGCTGTGATACTTGTGGCCCTTCTGGACATTGGCAGTGGTGGATTTGTCGACCGGGCGTTCGCATCTGGCAAATTGAGCGGAGACATCGGAGATATACCAATGACATCATCCTCAGTAGAAACCTTTGACGGCGCATGGATTGTTCAGAAAGCTACGGACATTGATCTGACCGGCTTTGATAACATGCGTTTTGATTTTGTCGCGGGCACATTGTACGGATCAGGGCCATGCCGAAGCTTTGAGACGACTTTTGGGCCGGACACTCAAAACCTGATGTTTTCGCCATTTGAAGTGGGCGGCGGGATGTGTGACGAACAAGTAATGATCACGGAACGCGATTTTTTCCAACAGATCGGAATGGTCAATCGTTTGGAAATTGAAGATGACGGGCAGCTTGTCATGTATAATTTTGATCAACCATTGGTCTGGCTCAAACGACTTGTCGGTTGACACGGGTCGAGTGACACGGGGAATATTGGGTATATGGGCAACTGATCTGCGCACAGCGTGCGAGAAGTGCGAAGATTGGGAAATGACATGTCAAGACTGCTGATGATTGCTCCGGCACCCGTGATAGAATTGTCTGATGGAAAGCTGAGGCTGGATGTAAAGTTTGTGGAAGGCATGAACGTTCACGTGGCCGAATGGGATGGTCCGGTTACCTGCATCCTGAAACGCGGTGCTGAGGATATCCCTTTTGGGGCGACCTATGACCGGGCCGATCTGGATTTTACACTTGAGATCATCGACCGTGAGGCCGCGATAGATGTGCGTGATCTGACCGCAAATGACCTGATCTTTGCCGGGGCAGATATGTATGACGTGCTGCATCTGGCGGCACCGGAACAACGCCCTGCGGGCACAAAACTGGTCTATGCCATCGAATACGATCAGGACACACGCCTGCGGATTGCGTCGCTGGATGGCAAAAGAAGTTTTTTGCGCAAACTGCGCTCAAAGGTATGGCTTTTAAACCAGGAACGTCGCCGCCGCGCCGCATTGCGGGGGTGTGATGGGGTCCAGGCCAACGGTTATCCGGCATTTTCCGCCTATAGCAAACTCAACAACAATACGATTCTGTATCTAGATGGCCGGATGCGCCATGCGATCATGGCAACGCCGCAAGAGCAGGCCGCGCGTGCCGTTCATCTGCAATCGGATGCGCCACTGCGGCTTGTGCATTCCGGGCGGTTGGAACCGTTGAAAGGCGGGCAGGACCTGATCCCTGTCGCAAGGGCGCTACATCAGGCCGGAGTGAATTTTACGCTCGATATTTTTGGCAGCGGCAGTCTTGGTGCCGACATTGCCAAAGACATCGCAGCTGCCGGATTGGGTGATATGGTCCACCTGCATGAACCGGTCGATTTTGAAACGGCTCTGGTACCTTTCATGCGTCAGAATGCGGACCTGTTTTTGTCCTGCCACCGGCAATCCGATCCATCCTGCACCTACCTGGAATGTCTTGGCTGTGGTATTCCGGTTGTGGGGTATAAGAATGCCATGTGGCAACATATGGCTGTGCAATCCGGTGGTGGATGGGCTGTGACACTGGGGGAAATCAATGCTCTTGCAGATAAAATTTCCGAGCTTTCCGGTAATCCTGCGGCGCTTTTGAAGGCCGGGGAGCTAGGGTTGGAATTTGCCAAGGCCCATGCCTTTGAGACGGAGTTTTCAAAGCGCATGACCCATTTGGCCGACATTGCACGGGCCCCTTAGAGAGTGCCGCGTCAGATATGAATTCAACCCAACGCGACACTGTCTTGGACTTACATCTTGAACACACGGTAAATGCCGGGAATGACCAGAACCGTCAGGGCGGTTGACGATGCCAACCCGAACAACAGGGAAATCGCCAGGCCCTGAAATATGGGGTCGGTCAGGATAACGGCCGCGCCGATCATCGCGGCAATCGCCGTCAACAAAATCGGTTTGAACCGTGTGGCCCCGGCATCAATCAGCACTTCAAGCGTCACTTCGCCGCCCCCTTCGTTGCGGATGAAATCCACCAGCAGGATTGAATTGCGCACGATTATCCCGGCCAGGGCGATGAAACCGATCATCGAGGTGGCCGAGAACGGCGCGCCGAACAACCAGTGTCCCAATATGATGCCGGGGAAGGTCAAAGGCACCGGGGTCAGGATAACCAAGGGCAACCGGAACGACCCGAATTGCGCCACCACAAGGATATAGATGCCCAGCAAGGCCACGCCAAACGCGCCGCCCATGTCGCGGAATGTCACCCAGGTGACCTCCCATTCACCATCCCACAGCAAGGTAGATGTGCTTTCATCGTCGGGCATTCCATTCAGGCGGATCGTCGGCTTGGTCAGATCACCCCAGTCGATATCTTCGATCAGATCGCCAACCGCGATCATGCCGTAAAGGGGCGCCTCAAATTGCCCGGCCATCTCGCCCGTCACCATTTCGGCATAGCGTCCGTTATGGCGGTATATCGGGAACGAGGCGCGTTCTTCGACGATGGTGATGACATCGCCCAGTTCCACCACGCCACGGTCGCCCGGTAAGACATTGGTCGGCACCGGAGTCGCCAAAAGGCGTTCATCAATCACCCGGTCGGCACGGTCCCGTCCGACGATGATCGGGATCGGTTGGCGGCCATTGCCACGGTGCGAATACCCCACCGTGATATCGCCGTTCAACAGCCGCAAAGTATCCAAAGCATCGCGTTCCTGAACGTGATAAAACTCCAGATCGTCGGCCGAAAGGGCGGCGCGCAACTGGCGCGGTCTGGTGCCAAAGCTGTCGTCGACATCGACCACATAAGGCACCTGTTCGAACGCCCCGCGTATCAGCGTAGCCGTGCGGCGTCGGGTATCGGCATCGGGGCCATAGACCTCGGCCAGCAGGGTCGCGACCACAGGCGGGCCGGGGGGTGGTTCGACGGTCTTGATGTTGGTGCCGGGGGGCACGTCCAACTGGTTCAGCAAGGTGCGCAGTTCCAGGGCAATTTCGTGGCTTGAGCGCGCGCGTTCCTCTTTGCCGTGCAGATTGATCTGCACCTCGCCCAGCTCTGGCGACTGACGCAGAAAGTAGTGCCGAACCAGACCGTTAAAGTTAAAGGGTGCCGCGGTGCCGGCATAGGTTTGCACGGTTTTGACCTCGTGCAGGCCCATCGCGACACGGGCGGCCTGTTGGGCCACGGCATCCGTGGCCTCGACCGAGGAGCCCTCGGGCAGGTCAATGATGATCGCCAGTTCGGATTTATTGTCGAACGGCAGCAGTTTGACCGTCACATCCCGAGTGTAAATCGCCGCCAGAGAGCCGAAGGACCCGACAATGACCACCACAAGGGAAATTGCACTGACCATTTTGTTGCGCAGCAAGGGCCGGGCAACGGCCGAATACATCGCCCCCAGCCGTCCGCCGGGAGTGTCGCCATCGTCATGATGTAAATCGGCGTTTCCGGCGACTTTCAGCATTAGCCAAGGGGTGATCATCACCGCAATGAAGAACGAAAATATCATCGCCGCCGAGGCATTTGCTGGAATCGGACTCATGTATGGGCCCATCAGGCCAGACACAAACAGCATCGGCAACAGGGCGACCACCACGGTCAGAGTGGCGACAATGGTCGGGTTGCCAACCTCGGCCACGGCGGCAATGGCAGCACCCATCCGGCTTTGGCCCTTCTTCTCCATGCCCCAGTGACGGGCGATGTTTTCGATCACCACAATGGCGTCATCGACCAGAATGCCGATCGAGAATATCAGCGCAAACAGTGACACCCGGTTAAGGGTATAGCCCATCAGCCAGGCGGCAAACAGCGTCAGCAGGATGGTCATCGGAATCACCACAGCCACCACAATCGCTTCGCGCCAGCCGATGGAAATGAACACCAGCGCGACGATGGAAATCGTGGCCAACCCCAGGTGGAACAACAGTTCGTTGGCCTTTTCATCGGCCGTTTCGCCGTAATCACGGGTCACTTCGACGGCGATACTGTCAGGGATCAGCGGGCCCTTGAGGCTTTCAACTTTGTGTAGGATCGCCTCGGACACATTGACCGCATTGGCCCCGGCGCGTTTGGCAATGGCCAGGGTCACGGCGGGCAGGCGTTCAACCCCGTGGCCGGCTTCGGTGCCGCCCTCGACCCGGTGCAGGGTCGCCACGTGCATCTCGTCTGTATCAATCACAAATTCCACATCTGCCACGTCTCGCACATAGACCGGACGGCCATCGCGCGAGGTCAGTTCCAGATTGCCGATCTGGTCCGGGGTGGACAGGGTATCGCCCAGAATAAGGCTCAGCTGATCGCCGCCGCTACGCACGGTTCCGGCGGGTGTCGCGGTATTGGCACCGCGCACCTTGCCGACCAGTTGCTGCAACGTAACGCCATACAGCGCCAGCTTTTCCGGGTCGGGTGCGACGCGCAGCGCCTCGCCGGTTTCGCCGACAATATACGTCAGACCGATGTTGTCGATCTTGGCAATTTCGGCCTCGACCTCGCGCACGATGCGCGTGACGTCATTGGCCGTCATATCGCTTTGACCCGGGGCAGGCGAGAACGTGAGGGTGACGATGGCCACATCATTGATGCCACGTCCCACCACAAATGGCTCGGGGATGCCGACCGGCAGCTTGTCTATATTGGCGCGGATTTTGTCGTGGACCCGCAGGATGGCGGTTTCGGAATCGACACCGACAAGAAAGCGCGCGGCCAGCAGAACCTGATTGTCACGGGTCGAGGAATAGACATGATCGATCTGGTCGATCGACTGGATGATCTGTTCCAGCGGTTCGGTAATCAGTTTCACCGCATCCTCGGCCTTAAGGCCATCGGCGCGGATATGGATGTCGACAATCGGCACCGAGATTTGCGGTTCCTCTTCGCGTGGCAGGCTGACCAGGGCAATCATGCCCATAGCAAGCGAGGCCAGCAGGAACAAAGGCGTCAGGGGTGAAGTGATGAAACTGCGGGTCAGGCGGCCGGCAATTCCAAGATTCTTGATGTCATCAGTCATGATCTGCAACCACTTTGTCGTCGGCACTCAGACCAGACAGAACCTCAACCCATTCGATGGAATCACGCGTCACGCCAGCCCCCAGAACAACCGAACGCTGCAACGGTCCCTGTGCGGTTTGGACCGTCACAAAGTCGATGCCGCCCCTTAAAGTGACCATATCCACCGGCACCAGCAACGCCTGACGCTCCCCAACCGGCAGGCGCACCGGAACACGACGCCCAATAAAACGCCCGTCCAGATCGGCGACCTCTACATCGGCCAGAACCCGACCATTTTCGATTTGTGGATATATCCTGACCAACAGGCCGGTCTTGCCTTCTCCAATGGCGATCTCGCTGCCCTCTTGCAGCGACGCGGAATGACGTTCCGGGATCGACAGGCGCAGGAAAACGCCGCCGCCGCCAATCACCGCAATCGGTTCACCTGGGGTCGCAACCGAGCCTTTGGCGGTGGGAACCGACAGGACAATGCCATCGCCGGGGGCCAGAACCTCGCCTTCGCTGACGCTTTGTTCGATCACCTGTTGTTGCGAATGCAGTGCTGCAATCTCGCCCTTCAGCACGTCCACCCCGGCTTGTAACTGGCTAAGCCGTTGCTTGGTGATGGTGCCGCGAATGATCAGTTCCTCGCCGCGCACCAGATCCTCGTCTGCGGTCTTTAGCCGGGCGTTCAGGGCAGATATCTGTGCGTCCATTGCCGCCAGTTGAAAGGCCATCTTTTGATCCTTGATCATGGCTATACGCTGCCCGGCCATCACTTTGTCGCCTTCACTGACCGTCAGTTCGATGATCGTGCCACTTATCCGCGCCCGCGCCGGAACCCGGTCCCGGGTTTCAACCACGCCGTAAACGGCTTTCCATTCGATGATGCGTTGCAACGTCAGGGTAAGGGGCTCGGCCTGAGCAAGAGAGGCTGCCAGAATTGACAGAACCAGAGTAAGATAAAATCTCATGACAGATTGTCCTTTTTGCCGTATGTCGCTGCTTGATGGTGCTCAAATGATACCATTTGTATGTCGAATTCCAAGCCTACATAAATTGGTAAACAAATACATTCAATAGTTTGAATATTATTATCTGACCGGGCACCGTCATTGACGAATGCACCATTGCTCCCACGAGTTCTGCCGCAAGATTGGTTGGTGGTACTTGGATATGATGCGGTCGGGTTTTCCGCACCGGTTTGGGGCGATGCTAAGGTGGCATGATCAACGCGAATTTTTTGTCCCCTGCGCAACGCACCGAGTTGGAGCGGATAGTGCGTCGTCCCAGCGAGGATCACAGCGTGGCACGACGTGCGAACGCGATTTTCTGGATGATGGGTTGGGTTGCGTGCAGATCGGCAAAGTCCTTTATCTCGACGACGACACGGTTCGGAATTGGCACAAATACTACCTTTTCTGGCGGGCTGGACCGGCTGACGACGTTTGGCTGGAAAGGCCGGTTACGAACATATGAACATGGTTTCTTGACAGCCCGCCTTTGATGATATCAACGCCGTTTTAAGCGCAAACCTGACGGCAGATGTCACGCACCCGCTCCCGAACTAATCCCCCTCTCGCGCATGTAAACATGCGCTGCCGGGCAGTGCATGGAACTTCTTCGCGAAGG
>DAOUQK010000357.1 GCA_030625695.1 Paracoccaceae bacterium
AAGGAAGAATTGGCCGAATATGGCTATGCGGCGGATGAATATCTGTTGGCCACCGATACGGCTGTGGTTGTGCCGGTCGGCAAGACCATCGTGATGCAGGTGACGGCCGCTGATGTGATCCATTCCTGGACCATCCCCGCCTTTGCGGTGAAGCAGGACGGCATTCCGGGGCGTCTGGCCGAACTATGGTTCAATGCCGACCGCGAAGGTGTCTATTTTGGCCAGTGTTCCGAGCTTTGCGGCAAGGATCATTCCTATATGCCGATCACCGTGAAGGTTGTCAGCGAAGAGGCTTATGCCGAATGGCTTGAACTGGCGGTTGACGAATATGCCGGAACACCTCCCAGCGTTGCTGTAGCGTCGAAATAAGCCGTAGGGTGGGTTTTCAACCCACCTTCCTTCGGAGAAGCCATATGAGCGACATCAGTTACAACACCAACATCCACGAGGGTGAGGCCGGATTTGGCGATTATTTCGCATTACTCAAGCCACGGGTGATGTCGCTGGTGGTGTTCACCGCGTTTGTTGGCCTGATGGCTGCCCCTGTCGGCGTTCACCCGTTGGTGGGCTTTGCCTCGATCCTGTTCATTGCCGTGGGCGGCGGTGCCTCTGGCGCGCTGAACATGTGGTGGGACGCAGATATTGACGCGGTGATGCGCCGGACTCGCAATCGCCCGATTCCATCCGGTAAGATTGAGGCAGGCGAGGCTCTGGCTCTGGGGTTGGCTTTGGCGGCAATTTCAGTGGTGATGCTGGGCCTGGCAAGCAATGTCTATGCCGGAGCATTCCTGGCCTTCACCATCTTCTTCTATGTGGTTGTCTATTCCATGTGGCTCAAACGGTCGACGCCGCACAACATCGTTATCGGTGGTGCTGCCGGTGCGTTTCCGCCCGCCATTGGTTGGGTCGCCGCGACCGGCTCGCTGACGGTTGAACCGTTGCTGATGTTCGCACTGATCTTTATCTGGACGCCACCGCATTTCTGGGCTTTGGCGCTGTTCATGCGCTCGGATTATGACGATGCGGGTGTGCCGATGCTGACCGTGACCCATGGGCGTCGCGCCACACGCGTCCATATCCTGGCCTATACCGCGTTGCTGGCTGTACTGTCGCTGGGGGCGGCATTCTCTGGATTGGGCGGGCCAGTGTATCTGGCCGTGGCCGTGGTCATGAACCTGTTGTTCCTGCGCGGTGCCGTGAAAATCTGGCGCCGCGATGAGGTGGCTTCAGAGGCGGACGACTTTGCTGTGGAACGCAAATTCTTCAAGCTGTCGCTGCTGTATCTTTTTGCCCATTTCAGCGCCATCATGGTTGAGGCGCTGTTGCAACCATATGGATTAGGAGGCTGGGGATGAGCATCAAAACAACCCACGATCTGCACCGTCGCCGGTTCACCCGCAATGTTGGGGTTGGCCTGTTGTTGGCCGCATTCATCGTACTGATTTTTGGTCTGACCGTCGTCAAGGTCACCAGCACCGGATTCATGATGCCATCAAGCGTGGCTTCGGAATAATGGCCATGGACGCACCTCAGAAGACCGCCGCCGGATTGGTGGGTGTGGTTGTACTGATGGGTGCATTGGCCTGGGCCTCGGTGCCGTTTTACGACTGGTTCTGCCGGGTTACTGGCTTTGGCGGGGTCACAGGTGTGGCCACGGTCGGGTCGGATGAAATTCTTGACCAAACCATCACCGTCCGTTTTGATGCCTCAAAGACTCGCGGCATGCCGTGGGAGTTCAAGCCGGTACAGCGGGAAATGACCCTGCGGATCGGCGAGACGGGGCTGGCGTTTTACGAGGCGTACAACCCGACCGATCGCACTGTTGCCGGGCAAGCGTCCTACAACGTAACACCCTATGCGGCCGGCGGGTTCTTCGACAAGATCGACTGTTTCTGCTTTACCGAACAAGTGCTGGCCCCCGGCGAGCGGGTGCAGATGCCTGTCTCTTTCTTTGTCGATCCCGAAATCGTCGACGATCGCAGCGGCAAATACGTGCACACAATCACGCTATCTTATACTTTCTATGAAATCGACCTGCCCGAGGGCTATGCCGCCCTCGATACAGACTTAGAAACTGCGGCAGGCAGCAATCTCAACTAATCCACGAGGTGAGGGACACTAAATGGCACACGTAAAAGACCACGATTATCACATTTTGAGCCCCTCGGTGCTGCCACTGTTAGGGGCGGCCAGCGGGTTTCTCATGCTCTTCGGCTCGGTCCTGTGGATGCACGCGATCACACCTTATGTGTTCTGGATCGGCCTGATTGGCGTCCTCTACACCATGTTCGCCTGGTGGAGCACGATGGTCACCGAAAGCCACGTTGGCGATCACACGCCGGTGGTACAGATCGGTTTGCGGTTCGGGTTCATCCTATTCATCATGTCGGAAATCATGTTCTTTTTCGCCTGGTTCTGGTCGTTCTTCAAACAGGCGATCTATCCGATGTATGATTATGCCTATACAGTATATGAACAGCCGATCATCCACGCAGTTGACCCGTTCCACATTCCGCTGATCAACACGCTGATCCTGCTGCTGTCGGGCTGTGCCGTAACTTGGGCGCACCACGCATTGGTGCATAACAATGACCGCAAGTCGCTGATCAACGGGCTGGCCATCGGCATCGTTCTGGGCATCGCGTTTACCGTATTGCAGGGCTATGAATATGGCATTCTGCTGCTTCATCATGGCTGGGAATTTGGTGGTGACATGTTCTATTCCACCTTCTTCATGGCCACTGGTTTTCACGGCTTTCACGTTCTGATTGGTACGATCTTTCTGATCGTCTGTCTGATCCGTGCCATCAAAGGCGACTTTACCCCGACCCAGCATGTGGGATTCGAGGCCGCCGCCTGGTACTGGCACTTTGTTGACGTGGTCTGGCTGTTCCTGTTCTTTGCTGTGTACCTTTGGGGCACATCAGGCATGTAAGCTGCACGATTGCGGTTGAAAAACCGCGAACAAAACGTATCAAGCAAAGCGTGCGGGGGCTCTCGCGCGCTTTTCCAATTGCCAAGGGCTGCCTCCCGTTGAGCCGAACTGTGTTCCTGTTGATCTTTGGACTTGCTGGTCTGGCTGTATTGCTGGGGCTGGGCACATGGCAGGCTTACCGTTTGAACTGGAAGCAAACCGTCATTGCGCAGATTGATGCACGGGTTGACGCAGGTCCGGTCGCCCTACCTGGCGAACCAGACGTGACGCGCGACAAATATCTGGCCGTAGCAGTCACAGGGCAAGTGTTGCCAGACGAGGTGCATGTGCTGGTTTCAAAGCTTCGGGTCGGGGCCGGGTATCTGATCATCGCGGCGTTTGAAACCGATGATGGGCGGCGCATTCTGGTGGACCGTGGGTTTACGCGGACCTCAAATAAAAACGCGGATCGGACGA
>DAOUQK010000385.1 GCA_030625695.1 Paracoccaceae bacterium
GGCATCGCCATGGCGGTGACAAACAGATAGGTTATCGGTCTGCGCCACAATGGCAATGTGCTCGCGTCACCGATGGGAAATGGATTGGCCATACAATCCGCATACGCCCCCTGCGACATGTTGGCGAGAGGAAATGCACAGAAACTTGGCGTCAACTTGACATCAATCAATTTACATTTCCCGTCTGGTGTCTATACATCGCATAATCTGAATGTGAAGGCGCACCCATGGACATCCTCCCGCTTGTAGAATGGCTCGGCGAAGCACCGACAATTGCCCTGTTCGGTCTGTTGACCGGCACTGTGTTCGGCATCGCCGCCCAACGCTCGCGCTTTTGCCTGCGCGCGGCGGTGGTTGAATTTGGCCGTGGCGTGATGGGCGACCGCATGTCGGTCTGGTTGCTGACCTTCTCGACGGCTTTGGTCTGGGTCCAGGCGGCCCAACTAATGGGCCTGATGGACAGCGCCGACGCGCGGATGATGGCCGTCCCCGGCAGCTGGTCCGGCGCGATCATCGGCGGATTGATCTTTGGCGCAGGCATGGTTTTGGCACGCGGCTGTTCCGGGCGGCTTTTGGTATTGGCGGCAACCGGCAATCTGCGTTCGGTGGTTTCGGGGCTGATCTTCGCAGTGGTGGCGCAAATGAGCCTGTCGGGGGTTCTCGCCCCGGCGCGCGACTGGATTGCCGGGTTATGGATCACACCGGGCGGGCGCAACGTGGACCTGTTGGCTGCTTTGAACCTGCCTGAGTACAGCGGCCTGGTGATCGGCCTGATAATTGCCGTTTATGCCATGTTCCTTTCACGGCGCAACCGTATTGGCCTGTCGCGTCAGGTGTTTGCCTCGGGTGTCGGCTTTGCCGTGGCACTGGGATGGGTGCTGACCTATGCCATGTCCCAGGTCGCTTTTGATCCGGTGCAGGTCGAAAGTGCCACCTTCACCGGCCCGTCAGCCAATACGCTGATGTTCTTCATCGAGCGCAACCCGGTGCTGGAATTCGACGTCGGCCTTGTCCCCGGCGTATTCCTCGGCGCGTTCCTTGCCGCCTTTTTCGCCAAAGAGTTAAAGTTTCAGGGCTTTGACGGGCCAACCCCGATGCGCCGCTCTATGATGGGTGCGGCACTGATGGGTTTTGGCGGCATGCTGGCCGGAGGCTGCGCCATCGGCGCCGGTGTCACCGGCGGGTCGATCTTTGTGGCCACCGCGCTGACCGCGCTGCTGTTCATGTGGGTGGGGGCGTTGGTTGCTGATTACTTGTTGGATCAGCAGCCGGTGGCGGCGGTCGCCTGACAAATTGCACCTTTTAGGGGGGTGTTCGTGACCAGAGCGATATTTCTGGCCCTGGGTACAGTTTAGTCTTATCCATATTTCCGAACGGGTTTCTTAACGGAACATCCGGCGCATCGGAGGGACAGGCATGAGCGGCGAAACAGAATTGAGCCAATTGATCAGGTCAATGTCGGCAACTCTGGTGGAAGGGCTTTATGTGTTTGTCACCCTGCCCCACGGTTCACGACCAGACGGTATTGAACCACGAATGATCTTTGAGGAAGCTGAGGGCACAACCCTTATTGTGCTGAAATCACAGGCAGACGCTCTTAATCTGGAGAATGAGTTTCCCTGCCGCATGATCACATTGAACATTCATTCGTCGCTGGAGGCGGTTGGTTTCATGGCGCGGATTGCCACTGAACTAGCCAAACACGATATGGGCGTAAATCCTGTGTCGGGCTTCTTTCACGACCACTTGTTTGTTCCTGATGGCAGAGAACAGGATGCACTCGCCGTCCTGAAGGAAATGGCAAAAGAGCGCGGTTCCGCGTAGCGGCAATCGCACATCGCATTGTAGGCTTTGACCAGCAGCCAACCCTGGTGCGCTGCTCGACTACAGAATAGGCCCGGCACTGCTGTTCATGTGGGTGGGGGCAATGCTGACTTACTTGCCGACAGACAAACCCTTAATGCCGCATGCCCTAAAGCAAGCGGTTAACGCAGAGTGCTGCGGCCCATCAATTGGTTCAGCGACCGCAACTTTCGTGCTCAGAGTCAGGCGGAATAGAACCTGCGCTGGCAGCGGCGGGAATGGAAAGGGCAAGGGTAAATACGATGAGGATATGTTTCATGTCGCCTACTTTAGGACATCACCATCAATAGGCAACACACGTTTTCGCGACCGCGCGGTCCCATGCTCAATAAAACCACGCGGATCAATATCCATGCTCAACCGCATATCTCCCTTCAACCTCACTGGTCAGCCTCGCTGGATTGACCAAGCGCGCCATAGCCCCTGCGTGGCTACTCTTTGTGCGCTCCCTCCGGTGCGCTGCACTATGAAGAGTACGGCGCTGAAGGGCATTGGCGGCATGTTGGTCGGGGGTCTATCGGCGAGGGCAGGAAATTTGCATTTTGCAGCATTGGCCTGTTCCATTGGTTCTGGCCAATGTCTTCCGGTGCAATGCGAATATCATTACTTCAGCAAATGTGTTATCGCTGCCAAGTACTTACCTGGGAGAATGAGAATGTCAGTACTGCAATCGTTCCGTTCAGTTGTTGACCCTTCAGATTGCGACTTTCTCGGGCATATGAATGTTTCAAAGTATTTTGCTGCATGTTCAGATGGTGTTTTTGCCATTCAATCTGAAATGGGTTTGACAGCAAAGGATATGCGCACCGGGCGCAGGCTTTCGTTTGCCGTGGTTCACGCGGAAAGTGACTTCAGGTCAGAGCTGACGGCAGGAGAAGCAATTTATCTGGAAACGGAAATTTTACAGATCGGAACGAAATCAATGACATTTCGACACCGGCTGTTCCAGGCGGCCGATCATGCGATTGCCTTCGAAACGATTTTCAAATGTGTCATGCTTTCCCTGGATGACCGCACGGCCCAAGCGATCCCAGACGATGTGCGGGCGAAGGC
>DAOUQK010000296.1 GCA_030625695.1 Paracoccaceae bacterium
CCAACCTTTGGATCACACCGGCGTGCATGCAAAACCGCTTCCATCGCCGCCATTTCCTCGCCCCGTTGCGCACCAGCACCGCGCGGCATCATGGTTTCCTGATCCCAGCCCAGCCGCCCGGCCACCTCCCCCAACGCGCAAGTGTCACGGGTAAAGCTCATCAATTCGTCATATGCGCTCATCTCGCACCTCCCTTAATGGATGTAACAGATGGATACGCGCTCAAGAATCGCGCCCGCAGGATCAGTACAAACAGCGCCACCGCCATCAGTTGGTGCACAATCGCCACCTGCCAGGGCGCGCCGTAAATCACTGTAAAGATGCCCAAAACCAATTGCGCCAACATCGCCCCCATGACCGCGTGAAAGGCCGCCCGTGTGGTCAAATGCGCCGACCCGCGCGCACGCCACCAAACCACCACGCCAAACGCCACCACCAGATAGCCAACCATCCGGTGCACAAATTGCACCAAACCGGGGTTTTCCAGAAAGTTCCGCCACACCGGCTCAATCATCATCATGTCAGGCGGCAGAACCTGCCCGCCCATCAATGGCCAATCGGTATACGACCGCCCCGCATCAATCCCCGCGACCAGCGCACCGATCAGCACCTGGATAAACACCAGATGCAACAGCCCGGTCGACATCCCGAACAAGCGCGCTTCTTTTGCCCTTCGTGCCTGCATCAGATCGCGCTCAGAGCGCCGCAACAACAGGATATCCCAGGCGATAAATCCCAGGATACCAAACGCCAGCCCCAGATGTATCGCCAACCGGTACGACGCGACCGAGGTCACACCCTCGCCTTGGGTCACCCCCGACGACACCATCCACCAGCCAATCGCGCCTTGCGCCCCGCCCAGCATGCCCAGCCAAAGCAACCGACCAGTCCAGCCAGTTGGGATTTTACGCGCCGCCATAAAGCCAAAGAACCCAAGCGCCCAGACCAGCCCGATCACGCGGCCCAACTGACGATGGCCCCATTCCCACCAATAGATCGCTTTGAAATCAGCCAGTTGCATCCATTGATTTTCGATCCGCCACTGATCAATCTGCTGATACCGGTCAAACTCGGCCTGCCATTCGACTTCGGACATCGGCGGCAATGCGCCCGTAACGGGCCGCCATTCGGTGATCGACAACCCACTATCCATCAGCCGCGTCAGCCCGCCCACCACAATCATCGCCACCACCAGCGCAAACAACACCATCAGCCACGCGGCAATACCACTGCGCGCGCCGGTCGTTGCGCGATCAATCACCCCGGTCTGAACCGCTGGCTCCGGGGCGTCCCCGGAAACCTCTTCAAAGATGTTGCGTTTACCGGCCATTTGCCACCTCACATGATTTCAAGCGACCCTAGTCACCTGTGCATTCAGGGTCTAGCCGCGTTTCTTCCAACGCACCATCTGGCGCATCACCCCGTGCAACATCTGCACATCTGCACCAGTCAGCGGCAATCGGCTCCACAGGTTACGCAGGTTGATCTTCATGCTGGCCGCTTTATGGTCAGGAAAGAAAAACCCAGCCGTATCAAGACGTTCTTCATAGTGCTGCGCCAGTTTTTCAACCTCGATGCCCGTCGCCCAACTTGTATTGGGCATCTCTACCACCTCATGGGTGATCCCGGCCACCTGCCGCTGCCATTCATAGCCCACCAACAACACACATTGCGCCAGATTAAGCGAGCCATATTCCGGATTGACCGGCACAGAAATAATCGCATTGGCCCGCGTGATATCGTCATTCTCAAGCCCTGCGCGCTCTGGCCCGAACAGCACCGCAACCCGCTCACCCTGTGCAATCTTTTCCGCCGCCACCTGCATCGCCCGCTCGGGACTCATCACCGGCTTGGTCAGATCACGGGTCCGCGCCGTGGTGGCAAAAACAAAGGTGCAATCACCCACCGCCTCGGGCACATCCGCCGTAAGAACCGCCGCGTCCAGAACCCTTCCTGCACCACTGGCCATGGCCACCGCACTGGGATTGGGCCAGCCATCGCGCGGGGCGACAATACGCATACGGGCCAGGCCAAAATTCAACATCGCCCGCGCCGCCGCACCGATGTTTTCGCCCATCTGTGGACGTACCAGCACAAAAGCGGGCTGAGGCCGGGGTTCAGTCATAAGTGATTAGCTGTCCGGTTCCTGATAAACACCCTGCTCTTTCAGCATGTCCACCACTTCGGCCGGCATATAGTCCTCATCATGTTTCGCCAGTATTTCAGTGGCTTGAAAGACACCGTTGATGTAACTTCCGGTCCCAATCATCCCCTGATTTTCAGCAAACAGATCTGGCAGTATCCCCGAGAATGACACCGGAATACTGTTATTGGCATCGGCTACGACAAACGTCACCGCCAGCCCATCGCCGCGTATAAGAGACCCTTCTTCGACCAACCCGCCAATACGAAACACTTCCGACGGCTTGGGCGGTTCCTCGGCAATCTGACTAGGAGACCGGAAAAAGTTGATACCATCCTGAAGCCCGTACCCAATCAACCCGGTGGCAACTGCCAGCGCCACAATGCTGACGATAATGATCTGAATACGGCGGCGTTTCTTAAGGCTTTTCATATGCTTATTCCTTATGGAAACAGAGGGGCCATCATCAGGCCCGCCTGTTCATCTTCACCTAACATCAGATTGGCATTTTGCAACGCCTGCCCGCTGCTACCTTTTGTCAGATTATCCAGTGCGGCAACCACAATCACCCGCCCATCGATCCGATCCGCGACCACGCCGATATGACAAAAATTCGAGCCGCGAATATGGCGCGTACTTGGCACCTCGCCCATGGGCAGAACCTGAATGAACGGCTCACTTCCGTAGGCCGCGTTCAGCGTGTCCAGAACCACGCCGGCGTCCCCATGAACATAAGCCGTCGCCAGAATGCCCCGATTGGCAGGCACCAGATGCGGGGTGAACTGAATACGTACAGGACGCCCTGCAACCCGTTCAAATTCCTGATCAAATTCCCCCATATGCCGGTGTGATCCACCCACCGCATAGGGGTGATACCCTTCGCTCAACTCGGCGTGTAACAGGTTCTCTTTCAACGCCCGCCCGGCGCCAGAGACCGCACATTTCAAGTCGAGAATGATGTGGTCCAAGTCAATCACGCCAGCGCCTATCAGCGGCAACAAAGTATAAAGCCCGGTCGCTGCATTACACCCCGTCCCGGCCACCAGACGCGCGGTGCGGATGTCTTCGCGGTAAAACTCGGTCAGCCCATAAACCGCCTCGGCTTGCTGCTCCAACGCGGCATGATCATTGCCATACCATTTCTTGTATTCCGCCGGGTCACGCAGCCGAAAATCCGCTGACAAATCGACGATTTTAAGGTCAGACGGCAAGGCTGAAATCACCTCTTGAGAGGTTTTATGCGGCAAGGCACAGAAACACAGATCAACGCCTGAAAAATCTATTTCCCCAATTTTACAAAGGGTTGGAAGACGAAGATGACGCAAATGCGGGAACACCGCAGACATCTCAAGCCCCGCCTTACGTTCTGCCGCCAATGCAACAATTTCCATGCCCGGATGTTGCGATATCAGCCGAACCAATTCTGCCCCGGTATAGCCGGAAGCCCCTAAGATAGCGATTTTATGGGTCATGTCAGACCTCTTTCATTCAATATTCATGTCAACAAACAAACCAAGGGCCTAGACCCCAACAAAGCTGATTTGTCGTCGCAAAAACTGCGTCGCCCGGTCGGAAACCCGCGCGGCATCACCTGTGGTCAGATAACCCGCTTCGCCCGTCCCCAACATACCCGGATGGCGTGTCAGATAATCGGCCAAAGCTTCGGCCACCAGTGCTCCTTGCGAATACACCTTCACATCCGCACCCAAAGCTGCCTGAAACTCGGCCTCCATCAACGGATAATGGGTACAGCCCAAAATCGCTGCCTGAGGCGAAGGCATCTTGCGTTTCAACGCATCCACATGGCTGCGCACCAAGGCCTCGGCCAGGATCATATCACCGTCTTCGATTGCATCCACCACGCCGCCGCAGGCCTGCGCCTCGACGTCCACGCCGATCGCGCGAAATGCCAATTCCCGCTGAAACGCGCGTGACGCCACCGTCGCGGGGGTGGCAAACAACGCCACATGCTGAACCGCAACTTCGCGCGGTGGGGAATTGTCGCCCCATTGCCGTTCACTCAACGCTTCGATCAGGGGCACAAACACGCCCAACACCCTCTTGCCGTCAGGCAAACCGCCCTCTTGCATCCGTCTCAATGCCGCGGCTGACGCAGTATTACAGGCCAGTATCACCAGATCACAGCCGCGCGCCCACAGCGCGTGAACCGCCTTTTGCGTCAGTTCAAACACATCATCTGCGTCCCGCACACCGTAAGGCGCATGGGCGGAATCGGCGTAGTACAGGAAATCAACTTCGGGCAGGCGCGCCTGTGCCGCCTGCAAAACCGTCAACCCGCCAAGCCCGGAATCAAACACGCCAACCGCCATTTCGCACGTTTCCCTTG
>DAOUQK010000284.1 GCA_030625695.1 Paracoccaceae bacterium
CGCAAATACAAGTGGCGATGAAGACGGAAGGGAATTCTTGCGAGATCACCATTGCCGACAATGGTATTGGCCTGCCGGAAGATCGGGCGCGCCTGTTTGAACCTTACGTGACCACCCGCGACGAAGGCACCGGGCTTGGCCTGCCGATCGTCAAGAAAATCATCGAAGAACATGGCGGCACGTTGGTGTTGACCGACGCTGGCGATTTTGACGGTACAGGACATTTCGGGGCTATGGCGGTGATCCGCCTTAACCTTACATCGCCGGGAACAAGACAATCAGAAACACCGACGCCGCAGGCAAATGGCGCGGGCAATGCATAACCAAAAGGCAGGAATGATATGAGTGATATTTTAATTGTTGACGATGAACGTGACATTCGCGAGCTGGTTTCCGATATCCTTGAGGACGAAGGCTATGCCACACGGCTGGCAGGCAATTCGGATGATTGCATGGCGGCGATCAACACTGAACCGCCGGCCCTTTTGATCCTGGATATCTGGCTGAAAGACAGCCGGATGGACGGGATCGACATCCTTAAGGCGGTGAAACGCGACAACCCGGACGTGCCGGTGGTGATCATATCGGGGCATGGCAACATCGAAATTGCGGTCGCGGCGATCAAACAGGGGGCGTATGATTTCATCGAAAAGCCGTTCAATATTGACCAGTTGATGGTGGTGATACGCCGCGCAATGGAGGCGTCCCGCCTGCGCCGCGAAAACAATTCGCTAAAGCGAAATGAGGTGACAAGTGCCGATATGATTGGTGGATCGGGGTCGTTCCGCACCATGGTTGGCCAGCTTGACAAGGTGACCAAATCAAACGGACGGGTGATGCTGACCGGGCCTGCCGGGGCGGGCAAAGAGATTGCCGCGCGGTATATTCACGCCCATTCTGGCCGGGCCAACGCGCCGTTTATCACCGTCAATTGCGCCGGTGTCGAACCTGAGCGGATGGAGGAAGTTCTGTTTGGCCGTGAGACCTCGGAACGGGGGGTTGAGCCGGGCCTGCTTGAAGAGGCGCATGGCGGGGTGATCTATTTTGACGAAGTGGCGGATATGCCGGTGGGCACGCAGTCGAAAATCCTGCGGGTGCTGGTGGATGAGCAGTTCCAGCGGGTCGGAGGCGCGGATAAAGTCCGAGTTGATCTGCGGGTAATTTCCAGTACAAACAAGGATTTGAACGCCGAGATTAAAGTTGGAACATTCCGGGAAGAGCTGTTTCATCGCCTCAACGTGGTGCCAATCGCCGTGCCGTCCCTGGAAGAGCGGCGCGAGGATATCCCGGTCCTGGCCGAGCATTTCATCGCTGCCTGCAACGATTCCCAAGGGCTGCCGCTACGCGAGTTGAGCGATGAGGCGGTGACATTGATGCAGACGATGATCTGGCCGGGCAATGTGCGCCAATTAAAGAACCTGGTGGAGCGGGTTTTGATCCTTGGCGATGGCAACGGTCCAATCGAGGCGCGTGAACTGCCCAAGGATGATGAAACTCAGGCCGAAGAGGGTCGGGTTGTTCTGTCGGGCGCATTGGCGACATTGCCCCTGCGCGAAGCGCGCGAGGCGTTTGAACGCGAGTATCTGCTGACCCAGATCAACCGGTTTGGCGGCAATATCAGTCGCACGGCGTCGTTTGTCGGCATGGAGCGCAGCGCGCTGCACCGTAAACTGAAATCGCTGGGGGTGGTCACGTCAAGCAAATCGGGTGCCAGAGTCGCACATGTGTCGGAAGTGGTTGAAACGGCGGCCGAATAGGCAGAGGATTGGCGCAACTCAAAAGGAGATATTGCTGATGTTTCTGGCTTACGTAATGACCCAAACGCGTGGCACGACGGACGTTTTGCTAACGCAGTTTTCGCAAATGATGATCGAACGGGGCAACCGTTTGGTCGGCGTGGCGCAGACCAACACGGAATGCGCCGACCAAACCTTGTGCGATATGGACGTTATGGTGCTGCCGGACGGGCCGACCATCCGAATTTCGCAATCATTGGGCAAAGGCGCCAAAGGCTGCCGGTTGGACCCGGCGGCGCTGGAACAGGCCGTGGCGCTGGTGTCGGCGGGACTGGATGATAATCCGCAGCTTTTGATGGTCAACAAATTCGGCAAACACGAGGCCGAGGGCCGCGGGTTTCGGCCCGTTATTGGCGAGGCGCTAAGCCGGGGAATTCCGGTTTTGGCCGGGGTCAACAGTATGAACGAAGCGGCGTTTGTCGAGTTCACCGAAGGCCTGGGTCAACGGCTTGACGGCACGACAGAGGCGCTTGAGACTTGGTTCGCTGGGATAAAAGCGGATACAGCGCAATCGGCCTGAGGTGACGCAGTCCCGGACCTGATCCGGGTCCTCATTAAATGCCCGCCCCGAGGCCCCGGATCAGGTCCGGGGCTGCGGTATCTTACGCGTCTTCCAGAGCGTGATCTTCCATCAGTTCTTTCCAGCGGTGACAGGCGACTTCATGCGCGGTGCCCGAGCTTTCCAGTTTGGGCTCGTCCTTGCGACAGATATCAATCGCATACGGACACCGCGTCTGAAATTTGCATCCCGGCGGCGGGTTGGTGGGCGAGGGGATCTCGCCCTCAAGTTTCTGCGCCTTGCCACGGTCATCCGGGTCAAGCGATGGGATCGCCGACATCAGCGCCTTGGTATACGGGTGACGCGGGGCCGCGAACAACTCGCGCGTCGGGGCGGTTTCAACCAGACGCCCCAGATACATCACCGCCACATGGTCGCAAACATGCGCCACCACCGACAGGTCGTGTGAGATGAACAGGAACGTCAGCCCCATATCCTGCTGAATTTCTTTCAGCAGGTTCAGAACATCCGCCTGAATGGACACATCCAATGCCGCCACAGATTCATCCGCGACAATAAATTGCGGGCCAGACACCAAAGCCCGCGAAATTGAAATCCGCTGACGTTGCCCCCCCGAGAACGCATGTGGGAAACGCCGCAGATGTTCCAGGTTCAGACGGCATTTCCCGGCAATCTCGCGCACCCTCGCATCGGTTTCTTCACGCGAATTGGTCAGCCCCATCACCTCAAGCGGTTCGGCGATGATGTCACGCACTGTCATTCGTGGGCTAAGGGCCGCATAGGGGTCCTGAAAGATCAGCTGCGCGCGTTTGCGGTATTCCTTGAGGGTCTTGTCATCAATTGAGGGCAGGTCGTATTGCACCTCGCCGTCGTCATAGTCGATGCTGCCTCGGGTAATAGGTGCGGCGCGCAACAAGGCCCGGCCCAAGGTGGTTTTACCCGACCCCGATTCGCCCACCAGCCCGAAAAAGCTGCCTTTTTCGATGTCGATGTTGACGCCTTCAACCGCGCGGACCACCGGTTTGGGACCAAATAGGGTACCACCACTTATCGGGTAGTGAACCGAAAGATCACGGGCGGATATCAGTGGTTTGTCGCTCATGTCGCGGCCCCTCCGGATTGGTTTTGCGTATAGAGGTGGCAGGCGGCCGTGTGGCCGTCGGACACTTCTGTGAAGGTTGGGATCACGGTGGTGCAGGCCGGGCCAACCACCTGCGAACAGCGGGTGTTGAACACGCATCCCGGTGGGCGTTCCAACGGCGACGGGATATCCCCCGGTATCGGGCTAAGTGGCACGTCAAGCTTATCAAGATCGGGCAGGGCGGCGATCAGCCCTTGAGTATAAGGATGCGCCGGGTTGCGGATCACGTCCCGCACCGTGCCTTGTTCGACCAAACGGCCAAGGTACATCACCGCCACCGTATCAGCCGTCTGTGCGATCACCCCAAGGTCATGGGTAATGAACACAATGCCCATGCCAAATTCGGTGACAAGGTCTTTCATCAGGTCGATCACCTGCGCCTGAATGGTCACATCCAGCGCCGTCGTCGGTTCATCCGCGATCAATAGCTTGGGCTTGGTCGACAGCGCCATGGCGATCATCGCCCGTTGCCGCATGCCCCCCGACAATTCAAACGCAAATTGTTTGAACCGGAGAGAGGCATCGGAAATGCCAACCCGGTCGAGCATTTCAATCGACACTTCCTTGCACTTTTTGGCGTTCATGCTGGTATGGATCAGCAATTGCTCGACCATCTGATCGCCGATTGTAATGGCCGGTGCAAAACTGGCCATCGGTTCCTGAAAGATCATCGAGATCGCGCCACCCCGGACAATCTGCATTTCATTGCCCCGAAGGCCCATGATATCAATCGGTTTGCCATCAAGATGCAACGTGATCTTGGTCTCATCCGAATAATGCGCATTTCCCGGGTTCAGCATCATCAGCGATTTGGCTGTCACGGATTTACCCGAACCAGATTCGCCCACCAGCCCCATGACTTCGCCGGCCTCAAGCGTGAAGGACACATTGTCCACCGCTGTGATCCTGCCTTCGTCCGTATCGAACTGAAGGGTCAGGTTTTCTACATCCAACAGGCGCGTCATTTCTTGGAATCTCCGTATGGGTCGGCCGCATCGCGCAGCCCGTCACCGACGAATACGAACGCCAGCACCAGTGTTATGAAAAAGATCACCGGGATGAAATACCACTGATAATTCAGCAATACATCCGCCGAGGTGACCGATTGAAGCATAACGCCAAGCGAGTTGACCGGGTCCTTGAGGCCCAGACCAATAAAGCTAAGCGCAGTTTCCGACAGCACCATGTAAGGAAACGAAATTACCAGATCGACGATGATATAGCTGGTAAAGCTGGGCAGCAGATGCTTGCGGATGATGTGAGAGGGGGACGCGCCGCACAGTTGCGCCGCCAGCACGTATTCCTGATTTCGTTCCGTCAGAAGGTGGGTTCGCACCCGCCTGGCCAAGGTGGGCCAGCCAATGAACCCAAG
>DAOUQK010000403.1 GCA_030625695.1 Paracoccaceae bacterium
CAATTTCCAGCCGGTCCGTTGGCGGCACTGAGCGAATTCCCTTGAACCCTTTAAGGGCACTTGCGGGGATCACGGCGAACGGGTCGCCCATCGCATCAATTGCCGCGTCGCTTTCCACCAAAATGCCCTGATCCGGCATCAACCACATGTCAACGCGGTTATTCAATGCGCCTTCCGGCACCAGCACCGGAGATTGATGTGGCGATAAAGCGTGTTCCGGGGCAAACAATGTCTCGGTCTGAATATCGGCAATGGTCTGCATCCCACGATCAAACGTCAGCACCTTGTCACCAACACTCAGCGTATCAACAGAGCGCCAACCCAGGTTGGACGCCACATGGGTGCCGGAAATAAATCCGCCCTGCCCGGTGATCAACATGCCGTTAATTGCGCCGCTGACCTCGGCGGTGCGGGTGGTGATTGCAGTCATTTTATTCTTCCAGCCAAACATGATCTTTTCCCTTTTACGATGTGATCGGCTGCCACTTTTTTAACGTATGGTTAACCGAACTCTTGCAATCACAAGGTCCGATTCGCGTGCTCCCCATAGGGCGGAAATAAGGCGGGTTTCTGGCATTGTCCCGGTCCACGCCTCTAATCCGACCGTTTCAGGAACATTACAGCTAAATTTGCGACAAAACCGCAGGTTTAGGGCGAAACCAACCCATAACCTTTCGACTTACCTTTGCATCAGAAAACCTGGCGAACGCGTTTGAAAAGTAACCGCTGCCTCGCCAGGTTTTCTGATGCCATGTCTCAAGGAAAAGCCGAAAGGCTTTAATCGAAGCAATAGCCAAACCGGGCGATATCAACGCTACAAGCCAAGCCAAGCGATTCTGCATTTTGGTCGGTGTAATACGCACGGTAGTCGCGCCCGCGCTCGGATTCGTTCGAGATCGGGAGGATAAGGGGAAACCCCAGATGTTTCACCAAGGGCGCGCTGTCTGCCTCGAAATGTTCGATACGGATATAGGCGTTGCACTGTTCGCCCCCGTCGGCGCGGCGCATATAAGACGCCGCAGGGGACGCGCGAAATGATGACAGGGTTTGGGGATGGGCCACAAACCCGGCAAAATCCAGACTTTGCGCCAGACTGACGGCTGGATGGTCGAACGTTTGCGTTTGCAGCCAGTGATAATAGCTGACCGCCCGGTCCCAGGGGTTTCGTACCAGCGTAAAGGCGAACAATTCATCAAGCACAGTATTCGCCACCAGCCCGTCAATATCCGCCAGCGTTGAATGCTTCCATAACCGCCCGCGGGTTGTGACCCCCTTCAGCCGATTGCGTCGTTTCCTGGCTTTGGGGGTATCGCCCAACATGATGTCGTCTTTCATCGCCCGCGCCTCAAGCGCCAGCGCCAGCGACGTGCCGCCGGTTTTGGGGATATGGATAAAGACGTATTTGCGGCCAGTCGACAGGATCATGCCGCCCAAGCTAGCCTATTTCGAGCGGACCGCAATGATCCCACCGGCCCCGGCGATCAGGCCAATGCCGATGATTTGCCAAAAGGTAATCGCTTGCCCAAAGGCCACCCAGGCAAACAGCGGCCCAAAGATCATCACCGAATATTCGAACACGGAAACAAATGACGGCTCTCCCAGTTGATAGGCCTTGATGATCAGGAATACCCCGATGACCGACCCCACGGCCTGTAGCACCACCCAAGGAAGGGCCGACCACATCGGCCAAACCCAGCCACGGGTGACAAACCCTTCGGGTCCCGGTGTGGCGGCCATGGGCCATAAATCCAGTGCGATCAGGCCAACCGCCCCGGCAAGGCCAAGCACGATGAAACTGACCAGCAACATGGCAACGGTGCTTTCGTGGGCACATAACGTGCGGGTTGTTATCATTCCCAAAGCATAGAAGAACCCGCCCGCCATCGGGATGAGCACATTGACGTCAAAATCACGCGGGTCCGGTTGCAGCACAAACAATATCCCGAGAAACCCGAGGATTACGGCCAGAATGCGCCACGGGCCGATATGCTGGCGCAAAGCCACGGCGCTGATCAGCAGGATAAATATCGGCGAGGTGAACAGCCCGGCCAGTGCCTCGGCAATCGACATCAGCGCCAGGGCGCTGAAATAGAACATCATGGCAATCATCACCAAAGTACTGCGCAACAGCACGGCCCAAAGGCGTAAACTTGTCATCTGTCCAAGACCCAGCCACGACAAGCCGGCAATCAGCGGTAACGCCATCAGTGACCGGATCAGATGGAACTGCCACAGGCCAATCTCACCGGCGAGACGGATAATGAAATTGTCGATCACGCCGATGACGGCCATGGCACAGATCATAACGATCGCAGCCCTGAGGGGATTTTGGATAATCATATCCTTTCCATTGGCGTCTTCCCGGCGCACACTCTGCCTTGAAAGCGACATGCAACGACTTTGAACGGAGATAATCAATGGGCTGGATGGCGGATGAAACGGGGTTGGAAAAAACAGCGGCCAATTATGTGCCCCTTACTCCGCTGTCTCACCTGCGCCG
>DAOUQK010000067.1 GCA_030625695.1 Paracoccaceae bacterium
GCCCATAAAATCGCGGGCCGGGATCACGCGGCCGGTTTCGTCCAATACCCGGATCAACCCTTCGTAAAAGGCAACTTGGTGCGGCGCGTTGGCCTGCATGATCGGCTGAAACGCCAACATGGTTTGATTGTGTTTGACGGCCTCTGCAACCATCTCCAACGTCGAACGGTCACGGCCCGTGACGGCGGCGTTCAAAGGGCTGTCGGCCCCTTCAGGCATGTCGGCCTTGATCTTGCGGCGTTGCAGCATTTTTCGGATCCCGTCATATGGCGGTTGAATCGTTTAGGGGTAGAATCACCACTTGGTATGAACCAATGCTTAAGGCTCGTATTTGAGCGGATTTTGAGGTTAATTGAACGAATAAAGGAAAGCGGGGGAAACTGAGAATGGAACGATGTGGCTGGGCCGGGTCTGAAGTGATTTATGAGGCCTATCATGACGAAGAATGGGGCGTTCCCGAGTATGACAGCCGGGCATTATGGGAAAAGCTTATTCTGGATGGGTTCCAGGCGGGGTTAAGCTGGATCACAATCCTTAAAAAACGCGATAATTTTCGCGAGGCTTTTGCCGGGTTTGATCCCAATATCGTGGCCGACTGGGGAGAAGAGGACGTTTTACGCCTGTTGGGGAACAAGGGAATCATCCGCCACCGGGGTAAGATTCAGGCGGCAATCGGCAATGCGCAGGCCTGGCAGAAGATCGAACAGCAACAGGGATTCGATCGCTTTTTGTGGGATTACGTTGGCGGTGCTCCGTTGCAGAACAGGTGGGAGACCCTGGCACAGGTGCCCGCATTCACGCCGCTATCGACGCAGATATCCAAGGACCTGAAACAGGCCGGGTTCAAGTTTTGCGGGCCGACAATTGTCTATGCCTTTATGCAGGCGGTGGGGATGGTGAATGACCATCTGGTGACTTGCCCGCAGCATGCAGAGGTGGCACCGTAGCAAGGTTATTGAAACCCGGGGGTGTCGCGCTCTGATGGATGTCGGGCAAGGTGCCTGGCTTTGATGATCGCCGAGGTGTCGCGGCTGGCATCATGGCTATAGCCCGGCGGTGCAAAGGCGTATTTCAGCCGTTCTGGCAGGGTCAGGCCGGGTTGGGTAGCATCGCGGATCAAGCCAAGCCATTCGTGAAAAGCAACCCGCAATGGGTTGAAGGTGCCCAGATTGTGCACCAGGCCATAGTCGGGCCTGTCGTGGTCCTGTTCCGGCACAAAGGTGCCAAACATCTTGTCCCAGATAATGAAGACTCCGGCATAGTTGACGTCCAGATAACGGGCATTGCGGCCATGATGCACCCGGTGGTGTGACGGCGTGTTCATCACGGCCTCGAACCAGCGGGGCATTTTGTCGATGGCTTCGGTATGGATCCAGAACTGATAGATCAGGTTGATACCGCCAACCAGCAGGATGATGGCGGGGTGAAAGCCAAGCAACACCAAAGGCGCGCGCACCAGCATCACAAGGGAAAATGTCCCGGTCCAGGTTTGGCGCAGGGCGGTGGTCAGGTTATAATGCTGCGATGAATGGTGATTGACGTGGGATGCCCAGACCCAGCGGACACGGTGTCCAAACCGATGCACCCAGTAATAACGCAGATCGTCCAGCACAAAGCACAGGATGATGACCCCAATTGATGATCCAAGGTCCAAAGGTGTCAACGCCCAAAGCCACATGAAAAACCCCCAGGCAAGAAATCCAAGCAGGATACCTGATGCCACGCTGCCAGCCCCCATGATCAGCGAAGTGACGGCATCGCGGGTTTCATAGCGCCCGCCTTTGCCTTTCCAGACGATCCAGCCAAGCTCGGCCAGGATGGCGGTGATGAAAAACGGCACCGCCAGTTGGGTGACATCGGGAAAGTTCAATGTGTCTGTCATGCCGGGGCCAGTTTCTGTTGCCAAAGCGTGCGTTCATCGTTGTTTAAGTGCACCGTCACGCGCGGCGCGCTGAAGTCGGCGAAGATCACTGTCAGATGGTCGGGTGCTTTGGTCAGGTGATAACCCTGCAAATGACGCCCAACTGTGTCCGCACCAAACGACCAGAGCAACCCCGGACCCTGATCCGTCTCGACCAGTGCTGCGTGCCCATCTTGGGCGACGATGACACCACGGACCTCGTCGTCTGGGAAATGGCGGGTCCAGGCATGGCTCGCACTTTGCGCGTTCAGCACCGCCTTGTGGGATTTTCCCAGCCTGTGCAGCAGTACGGCAATCAGGGATATGCCGCCGATGACAAGGACCAGTAGTAAATAAAGTGGCATGGGCACCTTCCTTGGTGCCCATTGTGCGGGTTTGAATGCCCGGATGTCAAAGGTGGCGTGGCGTCATGCCTTAACTTGCCGGCTCTTTTAACAGGGCAGAAATGATCGCCCGTGCGCTGGATGAATCCCATTCTGCATCACCGCGAAGGCGGGCGATCTCTTGGCCTTTGGGGTTCAGGATCACCGTGATCGGCAGGCCCAGAACAGCCATGTCGCGCGCCAACGCCTGTTTCGGATCGCGGATTTGTGGCAGGTTGGTGATGCCCACTGAGTCAAAGAATTCAGCGATGGCAGCAGGAGAGTTGCGCCCGGTTGCCATGGTCAGCACCTGAAAGTGATCACCGCCCAGTTTGGCCTGTAATTTTGACAGGTCCGGCATTTCTTTGCGGCACGGCGGGCACCATGTGGCCCAGAAGTTCAGCAGGATGTATTTGCCCTGATAATCTGCAAGCGAGGCTTTGCCCGCACCATCCGGCAACAGGAATTCGACCTGTGACACTGCGCGCGGTTCGCTGTGAAATTGCAGTTTCTTCATGCTGCCCTCGCGTAGGGCGGCAATACTGGCCATATCGGCCAAAGCAAGGGTTGGGGCTGCAATTGCGCTTATCGCAACCGCGATATAAAGGGTCAGGCTAGTTAACAGACGCATTTTTTCCTCGCGAGAGTATCATGACAGACAAAACCTCAAACCAGATGTGGGGCGGCCGCTTTGCCGCTGGACCAGACGCGATCATGGAGGCGATCAATGCCTCGATCTCGTTCGATCGACGGTTGGCAGCGCAAGACATTGCCGGCTCAAGGGCCCACGCGGCGATGTTGGCCGCAACAGGCGTGATAAGCGATAGCGATTCAGATGCGATCAGGGAAGGCCTGCTCACTGTATTGTCAGAAATCGAAAGCGGAAAGTTCGAATATTCTGTTGCACTTGAAGATATTCACATGAATGTCGAGGCCCGCCTGAAGGAAATCATTGGTGAACCGGCCGGGCGTTTGCATACGGGCCGGTCGCGCAATGATCAGGTGGCGACCGATTTCAAACTATGGGTGCGCGATCAGTTGGATGCGGCTGAGGCGGGCCTCCTCGCGCTGATAGAAGCGCTCCTCGGACAAGCCGAAGCCGGGGCCGATTGGGTGATGCCGGGCTTTACCCATTTGCAGGTGGCCCAGCCGGTCACGTGGGGCCATCACATGATGGCCTATGTCGAAATGTTTGGCCGTGATCTGTCCCGTGTGCGCGATGCCCGTGTGCGGATGAACGAATCTGTTTTGGGTACGGCGGCACTGGCGGGCACTTCGTTTCCGATTGACCGCGATATGACGGCCAAGGCGCTGGGGTTCGACCGCCCATGCGCCAATTCTCTGGACGGGGTAAGCGACCGGGACTTTGCGCTGGATTTTCTCAACTGTGCCAGCATTTCGGCGATGCACCTTAGTCGCATGGCCGAAGAACTGGTAATCTGGTCCACTGCCCAATTCCGCTTTGTCGCCCTGTCGGACCGGTTTTCCACCGGGTCCAGCATCATGCCGCAAAAGAAAAACCCGGACGCGGCCGAACTTATCCGTGCCAAGGTGGGGCGGATATTTGGGGCCAATACCGGGTTGATGATGGTGATGAAGGGTCTGCCACTGACCTATTCCAAGGACATGCAGGAAGATAAGGAGCAGGTATTCGATGCCGCCGATAGTTGGATGCTGGCCCTGGCGGCAATGACCGGCATGGTACAGGATATGACAGCCAACCGGGATGTATTGGCGGTGGCCGCGGCATCCGGGTTTTCCACCGCAACCGATCTGGCCGACTGGCTGGTTCGCGTCCTTGGGTTGCCGTTTCGCGACGCCCATCATGTGACCGGGGCCTTGGTCGGGCTGGCTGAATCCAAGGGCTGTGACCTGCCGGATCTAAGCCTTGAAGACATGCAATCGGCCCATTCAGACATTACCAAGGACGTATTTGATGTTCTTGGCGTCGAAAATTCGGTATGCTCGCGTGTATCTTACGGCGGAACTGCCCCTGATCAGGTGCGATTCCAGATTGAAAGGTGGAAAGCGAGGCTTTGAATGGTCTTATTACGCGTGGTTCCGGTCCTTCTTGCACTGACAGTTCTTATGGGCTGTGGGGCTGATGACGAACCCATAACACCAACATTGAATGCCGGGATTGGAATAACTCCGAACGGAATTTACCCCCGTTTGGGTGTCGGATTTCATCAGGGACCGATTTCGATCCTGTTTGGTTTGTAAACTATGTCGCCCTTGCGGATGTTTTATCTTGGGCTGGCCATTCTGGGGGCGGTGGTGCCGATGGTTCACCTTTTCCCGTGGTTGCAGGTCAACGGCTTTGATATCGCCCGGTTTTTGGCGGATACGCAGACCAACCCGGCGGGTGCCGCGGTATTCTGGGATCTGATGATCTCCGCTTTGGTGCTAAGCGTTTTTGTCATTGCCGAAGTATCCGTGCGGCGCAACTGGATTGCTTTGGTGGCGATCCCGGCGACCTTCCTAATCGGTTTAAGCTGTGGATTGCCGCTTTATCTGTTCCTACGTACACGTCCGGTTTCCTGACGCCGCTACCTGACTTTGTGTCGTAACCGGCGTGCCCAAGGTCGTCACGCCTGATTTGAACAACGCAACACCATTGATCTGACCACCGGTTTCGGTCTAAGCGCGCTGGATGGATCATTTTCTTTACCGCGACGGCGCGCTTTACGCCGAAGACGTGAGCATAAGCGAGATTGCCGACTCGGTTGGCACGCCATTTTATGTCTATTCCACCGCCACGCTGCTACGCCATTTCCGCCTGTTTGACGACGCCCTCGAAGGTATGGATCATCTGGTTTGCTATGCCATGAAGGCCGCCAGCAATCAGGCGATCCTGAAAACACTGGGTGACGCAGGTGCCGGCATGGATGTGGTATCGCAAGGTGAATACCTGCGCGCCAAGGCCGCAGGTATACCGGGCAACCGCATTGTATTTTCCGGCATCGGCAAAACGGCAGAAGAAATCCGCACCGCCCTGACCGGCGGCATCCGTCAGTTCAATGTCGAATCCGAACCGGAAATGGCCGTTTTGAACGCAGTCGCGCTTGAGTTGGGCGTAATTGCCCCGATCACTATCCGCGTCAACCCGGATGTCGACGCCCGCACCCACGCCAAAATCGCCACCGGTAAATCCGAGAATAAATTCGGCATTCCCATTTCACGCGCCCGCGCGGTCTATGCCCATGCGGCCACCCTGAAGGGTTTGAAAGTCATCGGCATCGACGTGCATATCGGCAGCCAGCTGACCGATCTTACACCGTTCGAACAGGCCTATACCAAGGTTGCCGAACTGACCGAAACCCTGCGCAATGATGGCCATGAAATCACCCGCCTTGATCTGGGAGGCGGCCTTGGCATTCCGTATGTCCACTCCAATCAGGCCCCGCCGTTGCCTGCTGACTATGGCGCGGTGATCAAGCGCACGGTGGGCCATCTGGGGTGCGAGGTTGAGATTGAGCCGGGCCGCCTGATCGCCGGAAACGCGGGCCTTTTGATCACCAAAGTCATCTATGTCAAATCCGGCGAGGATCGCGAATTCATGATCCTTGACGCCGCCATGAACGACCTGATCCGTCCCGCCATGTACGACGCGCACCACGATATCATCCCGGTGATCGAACCCGCCGCCGCCATCCTGCCGCGTACTTACGACATCGTCGGTCCGGTCTGCGAAACTGGCGACACTTTTGCCCGCGAACGTGCCATGCCACCCGTCGCCGCCGATGATCTGATCGCGTTTCGCGGCGCCGGCGCTTACGGTGCGGTGATGGCCAGTGAATATAATTCGCGGCCTTTGATCCCCGAAGTTCTGGTGAATGAAGATCAATTTGCGGTTATTCGCCGGCGTCCGACCTATGAAGAGATGATAAATCGCGATACCATGCCTGCGTGGCTGTGACGTAATTCTGCGTCCTGGCCCGCTTGCGCATCTGGCCGGAGACCTGAATGGCCAACATATTAAGGCCCAACCAAGTCATGCGCTCCTTGCGCCTGCCTTTGCTGCTGACTCGTGCGGGGCAGTTGGCGGAACAGGTTTTGCGCGCCTTCTGGCCTTTGATCTCAATCTGCCTTGTGGTTCTGGCGGTGCTGATGCTGGGTCTGCACGAAGTTTCAAGCGTCGAAATCGTCTGGGGTACGGGCGTTGTCAGCCTGCTGGCCGCCCTCATGGCGCTGATCTGGGGCGTGCGTCGTTTCCACTGGCCAACCCGCGCCGAGGCTTTGGCGCGTCTGGATGAAACCCTTCCGGGCCGACCCATTGCCGCCCTTCTGGACGATCAGGCGATCGGTGCCAATGACCCACAATCCCTGGCCGTTTGGCGCGCGCACCAACGCCGCATGACCACTCGCGCCAGTCAGGCCCGCGCGCCTGCACCGGATATCCGGCTGGCCCGGCGTGACCCGTTTGCGCTGCGCTATGTGGCGCTGCTGGGCTTTGCGGTGGCCCTGTTGTTCGGGTCATTCTGGCGTATTGGAACGGTCACGGCGATGGGGCCGACGGTGGCAGATACTGTCCTGACCTCATCCTGGGAAGGCTGGATTGAACCGCCGCGTTACACCGGCCAACCAACGCTGTACCTGAACGACCAGACCGACAAGGTTTTGCGCATCGCCGAAGGCAGCACCATCACCATCCGTCTTTACGGCGAAGTTGGCGCGTTGACCCTGGCCGAGACGATATCGGGCCGTACCGGGCCTGAAACCACAGGAGAGCTGACTTCAGCCACCGACCCGGCGCAGGAATTCACCGCCAAACAAAGTGGTGAGTTGAGCATAGGCGGAGCCGGCGGAGAAATCGACCAAAGCTGGCAGGTCACCGTGGTCGAAGACACAGCACCACAGATATCGGTGGCCGGCCCGGCCAAGGCGGCCGCTACGGGCGAGATGACCTTGGCGTTCACCGCCAGCGACGACTATGGCGTGGTGGCAGGTCAGGCGGTGATTGCACTGGACCGGGGCGCATTGGATCGCCGCTATGGTCTGGCGCTGGACCCCGAGCCGCGCGAGCGGGTCAATGTGGAACTGCCGATGCCAATCTCGGGCGACCGGTCGATGTTCACCGAAACATTGATCGAAGATTTCTCAAAGCACCCCTGGGCGAACCTGCCCGTAACCATTTCCCTGACGGCCGAAGATGCCGCCGGTCACGTGACCCACGCCGCCCCCTTCGCCACCACCCTGCCGGCCCGGCGTTTCTTTGACCCGATGGCGGCGGCGATAATTGAAATGCGTCGCGACCTTTTGTGGACGCGCGGCAATGGCCCCCGCGTGGCGCAGGTCTTACGGGCGATTTCACACCGTCCCGAAGACGTGTTTCGCAAAGAAACCGCCTATCTGCGCCTGCGGGTGTTGCTGCGTCGGCTTGAAACATTCACCCGCTACGAACTGAAATCCGATCAGCAGGAAGAGATCGCCGAGGCGCTTTGGGATTTGGCGATCCTGCTGGAAGAAGGGGATATCGGCGACGCTCTGGAACGGTTGCGCCGCGCCCAAGAGCATCTTGCTGAGGCGATGAAAAATGGCGCCAGCGACGAAGAAATTGCCGAACTGATGCAGGAACTGCGCGATGCCAGCCGCGAATATATGCGTCAGCTGTCGCAGATGGCGCAGGAAAACGGCGAAGTTCTGGAACCGGGCGAGATTCCGGAAAACATGATGCAGATGGATCAGGCCGACCTGCAAAAGATGATGGACCGCATTCAGGAACTGATGGAGCAAGGCCGTATGGCCGAGGCCGAACAGGCGCTTCAGGAATTGCAGGAACTGATGGAAAACATGCGTATGACCAATACGCCGGGCCAGAATGGTCAAAACGAAGGTCAGCAAGCCATGGAAGGGCTGGCCGATACGCTGCGTGAACAGCAGGGCCTTTCGGATCAGGCGTTTCGCGACCTTCAGGAACAATTCAATCCCAACGCTCAGGCCGGGGAAAACCAAGGAAACGAAGGCCGCAATGGTGGCCAGGGACGCGGCGAAAGCCACGAAGGTCAAGGCGGGCGTGGCACCGGCGAAGGTCAGGTGGATGAAGGCCAGCGTGAAGGGCAAGGCAGCGAGCCAGGGTCGCTTGCGGACCGGCAACAGGCCTTACGCGATGAATTGAACCGCCAGCAGGGTCAACTGCCCGGCGCTGGCACGCCAGACGGCGATGCCGCGCGCGATGCGCTTGAACGGGCAGGGCGGGCAATGAACGGCGCCGAGGACGCGCTGCGCGAGGACGATCTGGCCGGGGCCATCGACAAACAATCCGAAGCGATGGAGGCGTTGCGCGAAGGCATGCGCTCGCTCGGCGAGGCATTGGCGCAGCAGGAACAGCAAAACCAACCGGGGCAAGGCACCGCCGAAAGCGACATGCGCAGCCAGAACCGCGATCCTTTGGGGCGCAACTCCGGCTCGCGCGGCTCGATCGGCACCGATGAAAACCTGTTGCAGGGCGAAGATGTGTACCGGCGTGCGCGCGAGTTGCTGGATGAAATCAGACGCCGCTCTGGCGATGGTGATCGCCCGGACATCGAACTGGACTATCTGCGCCGGTTGCTGGACCGGTTTTAAGCAGGTTGGGGGTGCCCAGTCAGAACACCGTAGGATGGGTTTTTAACCCATCTTCGCGCCCTAAGAGGCGATGGGTTAAAAACCCATCCTACGCCAAACCCACCCCGGTCTCTTAATTCCCGGGCGTCGGCACCATGGCGCCGATCCTTGCATCCAGCCAAATACGCCCCTGATCAATCATGCCAACATAAGCGTTCAGCGCAGGCTCTGCCACCGGCAGCATGTCGGCAATCATTGGTGCCTTGGCATAAATCACCATCATCACGGCACCAATAAACACGATCATTGCAAACCCCCGGACAAACCCCCCGCGCTGTTTTTGCGCCTGGGCTTGGGCCGGGGCAATCTCGTTTGATCGTGTCTGGACAGCGCTTGGAGTGTCCCAGGCCGAATTGATCTCTTCGATATCCGGCAGCAAATCACGACTGGTTTCGACCACCACCTCTGGCTGTTCTCCGCGCAGGCGCGCCATCCGGCTGCGGGTCTGTTGCCCGCGCTGGCCTGATGCGTCGCCAACATCGTCCAGCCCCAGATCAGCCTGACTTTCCAGTGAGCCACTCTCGGCAGTACGCAAATTTACTTCCCGTTCTGCCTCTTCGCGCAGAATACTGGATATGCCGACATCAATGTCCGGCCGGGTTTCGGTGACCTGTGGCTCCGAAGTGTCTGGCATTTCGGTGATCTCAGGCTGGCTTGGCTCGGGCTCCGGATCATCCTCCGGTTCCGGTTCGGGCTCAGGTGCAAGCTCAGGTTCAGGTTCAGGCGGCGTTGCTGGTGCAACCACTTTAGTTTCTGGATCCGGTGCATCGCCCAGCGTTTCAGGGGGGGTATCCGGATTGTCAGGATGGTCCTGAAACCAGGTATCCCCACAGTTCGAACATTGCACGTCGCGCCCGTCAAACGGGATCACCTCGTCCGGCACTTCGTACTGCGCGCCGCAATTCGGGCATGTCAGACGCATTCTACTCTCCTCAAGGGCTTGCTTACCTTAGCATTGTTTTTACAACAAACCATATGGGGTTGGGTCGCGTCGCGAAAGAGTCAATTGCAATTGCTGTTAACTTCTTGCCAGACCGTTGCAACTACCCCGGCTGTAAGGCACAAGTCACCAACACGACCCAAAAGGGCAGGCCACGTGATCGAGCTGGAAAATGTCGGATATTCTTACGGCGGCGGAGAGCTGCTGAGCGATGTATCGGTTCAGCTGATCCCCGGCTCGTTCCACTTTCTGACTGGCCCTTCCGGGTCCGGCAAATCCACCCTGTTAAAGCTGTGTTACGGCGCCCTGACCCCAACCGCCGGCCGAGCCCGCGCGTTTGAGGCGGATTTGCGCGATCTGAACCGGGACCAGATGGCAATGTTGCGCCGCCGGATCGGTGTGGTGCATCAGGACTGCCGGTTTCTTGATCACTTGCCGCTGGCCGATAATATTGCCTTGCCCTTAACTGTGTCCGGGCACGATGCGTCGCAGGAAGGCAGCGATTTAAAAGAGTTGATGCAATGGGTTGGCCTGTCTGAGCGGGCCCATGCCTTGCCGCCAGAACTGTCGGGCGGCGAACGTCAAAGGGCCGCATTGGCGCGCGCGGTGATCATGTCTCCGGATGTCATTCTGGCCGACGAACCCACCGGCAACGTTGATTGGGAAATGTCACAACGCCTGTTACAATTGCTGGTCGAGTTGAACCGCATGGGCAAAACCATCCTGATCGCCAGCCACGATCTGGCGCTGATCCGGGCGGCTAAAAGTCAGGTCTCGGTGCGGGTTTTGCGCATATCTGACCGGCGTCTGCAACTGGCGGGGGCCGACCTGTGAGCCGGGGATCAATTCGTACCCTGATGCTGGGCGATGCCCAGGCGGCGCGGGTTGTCCCGCCCAGCGGGTTCACCGCGCAACTGACCCTGTTTGTCTCGGGCGCAATGGCGTTTCTTGCGGTGTTTGCCCTGGCTTTGTCGTTGTCCGCAGGGCGTTTGGCCGACCGCTGGGCCGAAGAACTGGCGCGCAGCGCCACATTGCGGATCAATGCGCCCGCTGACCAACGCAGCGCCCAGACTGATGCCGCCTTGAAAATTCTGACGCAAACGCCTGGTATCGCCAGTGCCCGCGCCTTGACGGACGAAGAACAAACCGCCTTGCTGACCCCGTGGTTCGGGGCTGACCTTAACCTTGATGACCTGCCGGTGCCGCAACTGATCGAAGTGATCGAGGCAGACCCGGGCTATGACGCCGCCGGCTTGCGCCTGCGCCTTGCTGCCGAAGTGCCCGGTGCCGTGCTGGACGATCACACCCGCTGGCGCCGCCCGCTGGTTGACGCTGCTCAAAGCCTGCGCCGCCTCGGCTGGTTCGCAATCGCGCTGATCGGCGGGGCAACCGCGGCGATGATCACCTTGGCCGCCAATGCCGCCCTGTCGGCCAACGCGCAGGTGATCGAAGTCCTGCGACTGGTTGGCGCACGCGATCGTTATATTGCGCAGGCCTTTGTGCGCCGTTTCACTCTGCGCGCTTTGGTTGGCGCATCCGTCGGTGTGGCATTTGGCCTCGCAGGCGTGATGGCCTTGCCCGAAGCCTCGCAAGAGGGCGGATTTCTGACCGGCCTTGGCTTTCAAGGCCTTAGTTGGCTATTCCCGCTACTGATCCCATTGCTGGGCGCGATGGTCGCCTTTGCCGCTACTTGGTCGGCCGCGCATCGGACCCTGAAGGAGTTGACCTGATGCGATATGCCATCCAATGGCTGCGCTCACTACTGTTTGTGATCCAGATTTACACCATGATGCCGATCATCGGCCTGGCTTTTGCGCCTTGGGCGCTGTTCAGCCGCACCGGCGCGCGCGCCTGCTGTAAAACCTATTCCCGCTGGGTGTTCTGGAGCGCCTCGTGGATGGTCGGTATCCGCTGCGAAGTGCGTGGCACGCCGCCATCGGGGGATGCGCTGATTGCTGCCAAACACCAATCATTCCTTGATATCATGATGATTTTTACTGCCCTTCCAGCCGCTAAATTCATCATGAAAAAGGAAATCCTTCGCACGCCGGTGATCGGCCAATACGCCAAATTGCTGGGCTGCGTCGCGGTGGATCGGGGTAAACGCGGTGCCGCAATTGAAAAGATGGTCAAGGACGTCGAAGAAGGCCGGCAAGAGGCGGGCCAGTTGATCATCTACACCCAAGGGACACGGATCGCGCCCGGTGTCGTTGCTCCCTATAAGGTCGGCACCGGTGTTTTGTACGAACAATTGGGCCAGACCTGCGTGCCGGTGGCGACCAATGTAGGTGTTTTGTGGCCGCGCCACGGAATATACCTCAAACCCGGCGTCGCCGTGGTCGAGTTTCTTGAACCGATGGTTGCAGGCTTGCCGCGCAAGGAATTCATGGGCGATCTGGA
>DAOUQK010000233.1 GCA_030625695.1 Paracoccaceae bacterium
GCCGGTTTCTGCGGCCTGCTTCACAAACCCCTGCACCACATTGTCGGGATAGTTGGTATAGCCAACCGCGTTTGAGCCTCGCAAAAGCATTTGGGTCATGACGTTCGGCATCGCTTCGCGCAGGTCACGCAATCGCTGCCACGGGCATTCCTGCAAGAAGCGGTAAGCCACGTCAAATGTGGCCCCACCCCAGCATTCGACACTGAACAACCCGCCCAGGTTGGCCGCATACGCCGGGGCCACCTTGATCATATCAATCGAGCGCATGCGCGTCGCCAACAGCGACTGATGCCCGTCGCGCATCGCCGTGTCGGTGATCAACAACTGCTTTTGCGCCTTCATCCAGTCGGCCACGGCCTGCGGGCCTTTTTGTTCCAACAGGTTGCGGGTGCCCATCATCGGTTCGCCGTTAAGCGCCGGAATGCGCGCCGGTTTCAGGTCGGGCGACGGAACCGGGCGACCTTTGGTTTCCGGATGGCCGTTGACGGTGATGTCGGCAATGTATGTCAGAACCTTGGTGCCCCGATCACGCCGAGCTTTGAACTGGAACAACTCGGGTGTTTCATCAATGAATTTGGTGGTGTATTCATTGGCCAGAAACGTCGGGTGTTTCAGCAGGTTCTCGACAAAGGCGATGTTGGTGGAAACACCGCGAATACGGAATTCCCGCAACGCGCGGTCCATCCGAGCAATCGCCATTTCCGGCGTCGGCGCTTTGGCGGTGATCTTGGTAAGCAAGCTGTCGTAATAACGCGTAATCACCCCGCCCGCATAGGCTGTGCCTCCGTCCAGACGAATGCCCATGCCGGTGGCCGATCTATAAGCAGTCAAACGGCCATAATCGGGGATGAAATTGTTCTGTGGGTCTTCGGTGGTGATCCGGCATTGCAGGGCGTGACCGGTCAGGGTGATGTCACTTTGCGAGGTTTTGCCGGTCGCTTCGGCTATGGTTTTACCTTCGGAAATCAGGATCTGGGCGCGCACGATGTCGATGCCGGTGACTTCTTCGGTGACGGTGTGTTCGACCTGAACCCGCGGATTCACTTCGATGAAGTGGAAAGTGCTAGTGTTCATGTCCATCAGGAACTCGACAGTTCCGGCACATTCATAGCCCACATGGGCGCAGATGCGCCGCCCCAACTCGCAAATTTCGGCGCGTTGTTCGTCGCTCAGGTACGGAGCGGGCGCGCGCTCAACCACCTTCTGATTGCGTCGCTGAACCGAGCAATCGCGCTCAAACAGATGGTAAATCTCGCCATGCTTGTCGCCCAGTATCTGAACTTCGACGTGCCGCGCGCGGGTAATCATTTTTTCCAGAAAGCCAGCTCCATTGCCAAACGCGGCCTCGGCTTCGCGCCGCCCTTCCAGCACTTTTTCTTCCAACTCGTCCTCATTCTGGATGGCCCGCATACCGCGCCCACCGCCGCCCCATGACGCCTTGAGCATCAGCGGATATCCCACCTCGGCTGCCTGAGCGCGCACCACTCCCATGTCATCGCCCAGAACTTCGGTGGCCGGAATCACCGGCACCCCGGCCTCGATCGCCACCAGCCGCGCCGACGCCTTGTCGCCAAGTGCCCGCATGGTGCGCGCCTTGGGGCCGATGAATGTGATGCCGGCATTAACGCAGGCATCAACAAAGTCGGGGTTCTCGCTCAGCAGGCCATAACCGGGGTGAATCGCATCCGCGCCGGATTCGCGCGCGACACGAATAATCTCTTCAATACTCAGATAGGCAGCAACCGGACCAAGACCTTCGCCAATGCGATATGCCTCGTCCGCTTTGAACCGATGCAGCCCCAGTTTGTCTTCTTCGGCAAACACCGCGACGGTGCGTTTGCCCATCTCATTTGCGGCGCGCATGATGCGAATGGCAATCTCGCCCCGGTTGGCGATCAGGATTTTCTTGAATTCGGTCATGGGGCCCTCGCGAAAAAATTGTAAGGTTTGGTTAGGTTTTAGCGGGATTACCCCCTGAGTAAACTAATATTTCTGCACTGCGGCGAAGGGCGCGTTGGTAACAAAGGTCGACCTACAATGTTTCCAGCGCAAACGGCTCGGGCAGCGATTGCAGATCACGCGCCCCCATCTGACCCATATTCGCCGCCATATCCTGTTTCAGAATGTCGATCACATGCGTCGGGCCTGCCGTACCCAAGGCCGCCAGACCAAAGTGAAAGGCGCGGCCCAGCATGACAAAATCCGCACCCATCGCCAGTGCGCGCAGGATGTCCAGCCCGCTTTCAACCCCGGAATCAAAAATCAGTGGCAACTTGGTTGCGGCACGGATCACCGGCAAAACTTCGATGGATGCGGGGGCCGCATCAAACTGACGGCCCGCATGGTTCGAGACCCACAGTGCATCAACGCCGATCTGCTCCAGCGGTTCGGCGTCGCCCGGGCGCAAAACACCTTTGACGATCAACGGCCCGTCCCAATTGTCGCGCAACCAACGGACATATTCCAGATCAGGCGAGGTCCGCAGAATATAGCCGACATGTGCGGTTGGCGGCAGGTTCGCAGACGTGTCGACATATTTGTCCAGTGTGCGCATCCTTGGCATTTCCCGTTCACGCCATAACTGGCCCGCCATTGTCAGACCCCAGGTCGGGCGCATGGCCACTTGCGCTAAAAGACGCGGTGTCAGCCGGGGCGGCGAAGTCAGTCCCGAGCGGGTCTGGCGTTCGCGACGCGAGGCGATGGGAATATCCACCGTCAACACCAATGTGGTGAAACCAGCGGTCCGGGCGCGGTTTAGCAGGTCACGGCGGATATCTTCGTCTTTCGGCGGATAAAGCTGAAACCAGGCGTTGTCCTTAATGTGTGGTGCCAGATCTTCGGGGCTGCGACTGGCGACGGTCGATAGGGTATAGGGCAAGCGCGCTTGCCCTGCCGTCTCGGCCAGAATGCCTTCGGCTCCGGGCCAGATAAGTCCGGACATGCCGATGGGGGCAATACCAAACGGCACTGGGTAATCCTGCCCCAGAAACCTGTGCGACAGGTCGGCGTCCATTGCCCCGTGCAGGATCGACGGCATGAACCCGATCCGGTCAAGGGCGGCACGATTGCGGGCTTTGGTGGCCTCGACCCCGGTGCCGGAATCCAGATATTCCCAGACAAACTTAGGCAGACGCCTTTGTGCGCGCCATTTCAGGTCCATTAATCCGGGGTAGGTTGCGTGAAGATCCAAGCGTTCAGTTCCTAGTATAATAAGCGCATCAAAGCGGGGGTATTCCTGACTTTACGGCGCATGACATGTGCATGTTAGGCTGATGTTGTATTATCAGTCTATTTTTGCGGAGATTAATCATGTCGATTACAAATGCAATAACTGTATGTGCCAGTTCGTCCATCACCGCCAAGGCCGCCAGCGACGCCTGGGCGGAAAATACCGCGGCGATTGAAGCCATCGGCGTCAATAATGACCGGCGCCGGGCGATGTTGATTGGCCAATGCGCCCATGAAAGTGCCAAATTTCGTACCAGATTTGAGAACCTCAATTATTCTGCCGTCGGGTTGTGGCGCACGTTCAAGCGGCATTTCAAATCCGAGGCCGAGGTAGAATTGTTCCACCGCCAGCCCGAAAAGATTGCCAATCGGGTCTATGCGGGGCGCATGGGCAACGGAAATTCAGCGTCAGGTGACGGTTGGCGCTATCGTGGCCGCGGGTTTCTGCAACTGACCGGGCGCAACAATTACATGCTTTATGGCGGGCTGATCGGCGTCAACCTTGGCGCCGAGCCGGATCGTGCTGCCGAGGTTGAGCAATGCTGGCTGATCGCAGCGCATTTTGTCGCCCGCACGCGGCGGTCGGGGCAAACGTTACTTCAATGGGCCGATATTCCGAATGCTGAGATGGTCACCCTTGGAATCAACGGCGGGAAGCACGGGCTGGTGGACCGCAAGGTGCAGACCGGCCGAGCATTTGCCGCGTTGACCGGGCAGGCGACAACGGCGGAATGGCAGTCGCTGTTGCTGAATGCCGGGTTCGAACCGGGACCAATTGACGGGCTGGATGGGCCGAAAACCCGTGCGGCGATGGCGGCAGCCGAAGCGCGGTTTGGCGTTTCAGGCGAGGCACTGTTAGAGAAATTGCGGGCAATAACCTGATCTTAGAAAGTTAAGGGAACAAGTCACGAACATCCCTTTTCCTTTTGGTCATTCCAGTCTAGTTTGCCGGTATGAGCAGTTTTGATGAAATGGATGCCTTTGAGGGTGCCACCCTGTCCGCACGCGCCATGGCCGCGCGCCCGTCACCGTATCTTGACGGGCTGAACCCCGCTCAACGCGAGGCGGTTGAGACGCAGGAAGGCCCGGTGCTGATGCTGGCCGGGGCAGGGACCGGCAAAACCCGCGCCCTGACGGCGCGAATTGTGCATTTGCTGAACACAGGCGCCGCCCGCCCGAATGAGATTTTGGCCGTTACCTTCACCAACAAAGCCGCACGCGAGATGAAAAACCGCGTGGGTCAGATGATGGGGCAATCAATTGAAGGCATGCCGTGGCTGGGCACGTTCCATTCGATCTGTGTGAAACTTTTGCGCCGCCATGCGGAACTGGCCGGGTTAAAATCAAATTTCACCATTCTGGACACCGACGATCAACTGCGCCTGTTGAAACAACTGGTTTCTGCGGCGGATATCGACGACAAACGCTGGCCTGCCCGCGCTTTGGCCGGAATCATTGATGGCTGGAAGAATCGCGCCATTACGCCTGACAAAGTGCCGACGGCGGATGCGGGGGCGTATAACCACAAAGGTATTGAACTGTATGCGCAATACCAACGCCGCCTGAAAGAACTGAACGCGGTTGATTTTGGTGACCTGCTTTTGCATGTGGTGGTGATTTTCCAGAACCACGCCGACGTCCTGTCGCAATACCAACGCTGGTTCCGCTATATTCTGGTGGACGAGTATCAGGATACCAATGTCGCCCAATACTTGTGGCTGCGCTTGCTGGCGGCGGAACATAAAAACATCTGTTGCGTTGGCGATGATGATCAGTCGATCTATGGCTGGCGCGGGGCCGAAGTGGGCAATATCCTGCGGTTTGACAAGGATTTTCCGGGGGCGCATGTGGTGCGTCTGGAACAGAACTATCGGTCGACCCCGCATATTCTGGCGGCTGCGTCCGCTGTGATTGCCGGTAATGAAGGGCGTTTGGGTAAGGAGCTTTGGACGGACGAAAAAGACGGCGAAAAACTCCGCCTGATCGGCCATTGGGACGGCGAGGAAGAAGCGCGCTGGATTGGTGAAGAAGTTGAGGCGATGCAGGGCGGCACACGCGGCATGCGCCCGATTGGCCTCGATGAAATGGCCATCCTTGTACGCGCCAGCCACCAGATGCGCGCATTCGAAGACCGGTTTTTGACCATCGGTCTGCCTTATCGCGTAATCGGCGGCCCGCGCTTTTACGAACGTTTGGAAATCCGCGATTGCATGGCGTATTTCCGGGTTGTCACCAGTCCCGATGATGATCTGGCCTTTGAACGTATTGTAAACACGCCCAAACGCGGCCTTGGCAACAAGGCGCAGCAGACCATTCAGATGACGGCGCGCGAAAACGGGGTGTCCTTGTTAGAGGGCGCACGACTGGCGGTTCAGGGCGGGTTGATCAAAGGCAAGGGCGGTACTGAACTGGCCCGTCTTGTGGCCGACTTGACGCGGTGGCGGCATCTGGCGGGCGACAGTAATGTCAGCCATGTGGACCTGGCCGGGATCATTCTGGACGAAAGCGGGTATACCGCCATGTGGCAGAACACCAAAACCCCCGAAGCCCCGGGGCGGCTTGAGAACGTCAAGGAACTGGTCAAGGCGCTGGACGGGTTTGAAAACCTGCAAGGCTTTCTGGAACATGTCAGCCTGATCATGGACAACGAGCAAGGCGGCGACGAAGAAAAAGTGTCGATCATGACTTTGCACGCTGCCAAGGGGCTGGAATTTCCCGCCATATTCCTGCCGGGCTGGGAAGACGGGTTGTTCCCGTCCCAACGCAGCATGGATGAAAGTGGCCTCAAGGGCTTAGAGGAAGAACGCCGTCTGGCTTATGTTGGCATCACAAGGGCT
>DAOUQK010000198.1 GCA_030625695.1 Paracoccaceae bacterium
CCCCGCGGCCCGTCCGTGGCAATGCCAATCGAATACCCATCGCGGATGCGTCCCAGCACCTCACGCGATAGGGCAATGTGGCGTTTGTGGCTGGACATCGCAATCGTTTCAAACCCAAACCGCGCCTGAACCTGCCCGGCCAGGCGCCCGGCCCGCGCCGACGATGTCAATGTGCACATTTTCCCCAACGTGGCATCGAACAGGTAAGGCGACATCATCAACCGCTGATGCCACAGCGCGACAATCACCGGTTCCCCATTCCTCAGGGCCTCGTCCATCGATTCAAACCCTGACCTTTGCCAGCGCGATGTACGATGGGCAAACCGGATATAGCTGGCAAACAGCCCTTCGATGGTGGCGTTAAACCACCCACTGTCAGCGATCTTTCTTCTTAGGCTCACGCAGTATTCCTTTCCCTTGCTCTCCTCATAGACCAGCATGGCGGTGGGGAAAACGGCTTAAACCCGCGCGAAAGGTCCAGCACCCTAATCCCGGCAGTTTTGACATTTATCGCTTGAGTCCCGCGCGCCACTGAACTACGACAGGCGCGACCTCAGGGGTTTAGCTCAGTTGGTAGAGCATCGGTCTCCAAAACCGAGGGTCGTGGGTTCGAGTCCCTCAGCCCCTGCCATTGAAAACAAAAAGTATTTGTCTTTCAATGGCAGAACAGGACAGAGCAGTTGGGCGCTTAGTTGGGAATTTTTGTTCTCCCGTCCTACAATTCTCGCTTTTTCACGGCACTTTCTGCCAACTTGGAATCACGGCTTAGATAGTGCGCGTCTAGGATCGCCCCCACATCTTTCAGGCTGTGCCCGGTGAGCATGACAATCTCTGCTTCGGTGCAATCGGCTAGGGCGAGTCTGGTGACGGCTGTGCCGCGCAGGTCGTCAAAGGTCACCCCAGTGACACCAGATTTAGCCACTGCCTTGGCCACCTGCCACGTTACAGGCAAGCCCGACGTCGGGGAACTTGCCCCTGTGCGTCCTTACCGCTAGGCAGCCCCCATGCCAGTTTCATCTGAATATACCCCGCCTGACGACCCCTTGGATATCCTGCACGACGATGCCGAAGTTCTGGCCGTCAACAAACCCGCAGGCTTGCTAAGCGTGCCAGGACGCGGAGAGCATCTGGCCGATTGCCTTATGTCCCGAATTCTGCTGGTGTTCCCGCACGCGTTGCTGGTGCACCGGCTGGACCGGGATACATCCGGCGTGATGGTGTTTGCCCTGACCGCCCACGCCCAGCGCCACCTGAACGCGCAATTTGCCACCCGCACTGCGCGCAAATCGTATGTGGCCCGCCTTACCGGCCATTTGGACCCTAAAACCGGCTGTGTTGACCTGCCGCTGATCGTTGACTGGCCCAATCGACCCCGCCAAATGGTCTGTCATGAAACCGGCAAACCGTCGCAGACCGATTGGCGTGTTCTGCGCTATGATGGCGATACGACAAGGGTTCGCCTGACCCCCAAAACCGGACGGACACATCAACTTCGGGTGCATATGATGGCCTTGGGCCACGCGATCCTTGGCGACCCTCTTTATGCCGACGGCGAGGCCCGGAATTTTGATCGGATGATGCTGCATGCAGAAGAGCTGCGAATAAAACACCCGGACAGCGGAAAATCACTGAAATTTCGGGCCAAAACGCCGTTTTAAACCCGGATTTTTAACCACTCATCCGGCAAGATATCCGGGTTCGACAGTTTAGGGTCGCCAAACCAATTGGCCGGTCCAGCCACCCGTTTGGCCGAATACGCATTCAACCACGCCGCCCACCATGAGAACGACGAATTTGCGATGATGTTATGCTGACATAACGACATCAGCCGCATGTCTTCAAAATCCGCCCCGGCCCCGTTGAAATCCACCACAACCTTGTTGCAAGGCAGTGGCAGGTTTTCCTTGGCCCACGCCGGGTCATCGGAAAAGACATAGACGGTCGGAGTACCCTCGATCCCATCCAGAACCGCGCGCAATGCCGCCTCGTAATACTGTTGGTCGCACAAAACATGCGCGCCCAGTGTCAGGTAATCACCCCGCCGCACATGCAGCGAAACCGAAACCCCCTGCCCGATCCGCCCGGCCATCTCGGCGTTCTGCCGGGTGCTAAAGTCCGGGAACCGGAACGCCCGGCGAATATCTGCGGCGATATGCGCAAAATACCGCTCAGATTGCCAATACCCGTGCAAATAACTCTCATCACCCCAATTATTAATATCCTGATTGAACCCAAGCCCCTTTTCACGGCGAAACACCGGACGCTGTCCTGTCAGGCGCCAAACCAGATAGCGAAGCGGCGCAAGATGGCGGGCCGGGGGCAACGTAGCGGCCTCAGCGACCGGCAGATCGAACACGTCGGTCAATACCCCCTCGCCCCGGTTCAGCGCGTTACGCGGGTCCAGGGCAACCTGCGCACCCAACCGCATCGCAAGCCCGCTTGCGGCGGCATATTGGAACATCTGGTTGCCCAAACGACCATGCAGTCGGGTGATAATCATCCGCTCACCTTTTTTCTGGCAGAACCCACAATCCGGCATCTTGTCAGTCTGGACAAATGGCCGCAAGGGGTAGAAGTATAGCCCCATTGCAATGATATATCTAATATTCGGAATATGAGCGCAACACCATCAAAAAGAGAGAGCACAATGGCACTTCGCATCAATGACACCGTCCCCAACTTTACCGCCGAAACCGATCAGGGCACCATCAAGTTTCATGACTGGATCGGTGACAGCTGGGCCATTCTGTTTTCCCACCCCAAGGATTTCACCCCCGTCTGCACCACCGAATTCGGCGCTGTGGCGCAATTGGCGGATGAATGGGCGAAACGCGGCACCAAGGTGATTGGCCTGTCAGTTGACGGCGTAGAAGATCACAAAGTCTGGAAAAGCGATATCGAATCAACCAGCGGCGCGCCCGCCGGCTTCCCGATCATTGCCGACGAAGATCTGGCCGTCTCCAAAGCCTTCGACATGCTGCCAGCCGAGGCGTATATGCCCGACGGGCGCACCCCCGCCGACAGTGCCACAGTGCGGGCCGTGTTCATCATCGGGCCGGACAAACAGCTGAAACTGTCGATGGTCTATCCGATGAATGTAGGCCGCAACTTTGCCGAAGTTCTGCGCGCTTTGGACGGGTTGCAAATGGCCAACGGCAACGGCGTCGCAACCCCGGCGAACTGGACCATTGGCGACGATGTGATCGTGCCGACCACAGTCAGTGACGAAGACGCCAAGGCAAAGTTTGGTGCTTTCAAAACGGTTCTGCCTTACCTGCGCACCACGGCCGCGCCTAGCTAAAGCTTTTGCGGGCGCGCACCTATGCGCGCCCGATAGATCAGCCTTTTGATTTCCCGTGTCGCGAAATTCCCGGCGCGGGTTTTCTTTTGAATGGTCGACCCGCCCAATTCTTCGGTCATCTCGCGCAGACCGTTTGGATAAATCGTATGCACCACCTGGCCCGTGGCCCAGTGCATTTGCACAAATGTATCAACCGGACGATCCAAAACATCACTAGCCGCCAACAGCCGGGCGGCCGCGTTACGACCAACCACCTGACACACGGTTTGCAAGCCAATCATACGCGGCAGAAATAACTTGGCCTTCTCACGTTCGGCAACGATGGCCGCCGGGCGTTCACGATCTTTGACCGGCAGGCGAATGTAGGTATCCGCACTTGCATGTGTATTGATCAGGTCCAGCACGTCGGGCCAAATGCTGGGGTCAACACTAAGGTCATCTTCGGCAATCAGGGCATATTCAGCATCCGTCGCGATAATATTCTTCCAGCACTGACGATGGCTTAGAAAACAACCGACCTCCCCCGGACCAAGCGCAAATGGATATCGTGGCTGGTGGTGTGTGCCGGGGGCGATCACCGTAGTGGCAAGAGCATCCTGACCCAGCACCGCATCCACAATTTGCGCCTTTGGCAGGATGTTAAGAAGGCGTCTGACATTCCCCTGGCGTTTTTGATCGCCGCGCATATGGATGATATAAGACCGCATAGGGCCTGCTTATCCCGGTTAGGCCCTATGCGAAAGGTGCTGCATTTGCAGCCAAACAGGTGTCACCGCGCAACCATCGGGTCACACGGAATGTCTCAGCCGCATTTCTTGCCCAGACCCTGCCCGCACAATCAGAACCGCAACCAGTCCAACCAGAAGGGCGCCTGTCAATCCGACCATGAAAACTGGTGTGAATATGGCTTGCAACGCAACATAGGGCAAAGGCTTCAAAAGGGTGAAGACGCCCAACGCCAACGCGCTAAGCCAGCAAGACACAGACAGTCCGGCAATAAGTGACAAGTTGATCAGGGTCGGCGGGTCGATCCTGCCAAATTGCACACCCACATGGTCATCAAAGCGCGGCAGGGCATAGATGCCAATGGCCACGGCATTACCCGTCAACAGGACCACCACAAAGATCTTGGTCATCAGCTTGGGCGAGAAATTGGCGAGATCAAACCCGGTGCGGATTTGCAAAAGGATAAGGCCAGTTACCCACAGAAGAACCACACCCCCGAATACAATCCTGTGCAACCATTTCAGCAGGGCGACATCACGTTTCAGAATGGGGCGGAAAAACGATTTAGCCACGATTACATCAGCACAAATCGCCGGCCCAAACCCTATTGCCAGACCAATCAGATGCCCGGCGCGAACGGTATCCAGAAGTAAGGTATTGTCCATTGGAAGCTCCCTGCAAACATCGGTGCACGGGCCTCCCCGGCAACCAAAACTCCCCCCTCAACACCCGATTTTACAAAGCGCTGTCCCCGATCACCGCAATATTTGAGAGCCAACTTAGGCAGAAAAGTGGCTTGAATATGGCAAGGATTTGGCACGCCTGCCGGAATCAAAAAACCCCGCCGTTTCCGGCGGGGTTTGAGCGATTTCTTGCTTGATCCAAAGATCAGTCTTCGCTTTTGACCTCTTCGCCAGTTTCCTGATCGACCACTTTCATCGACAGGCGCACCTTGCCGCGATCGTCAAAGCCCAACAGCTTGACCTTCACTTCCTGGCCTTCTTTCAGAACGTCCGAAGGATGGTTCAACCGGCGGTTTTCGATCTGGCTGACATGCACCAGCCCGTCCCGCTTGCCGAAGAAGTTCACAAACGCGCCAAAATCGACGATTTTGACCACGGTACCGGTATAGATCACCCCGGCCTCAGGCTCTGCCACGATCGAGTGGATCATGTCATAGGCTTTCTTGATCGAATCGGCATTCGGCGACGCGATCTTGATGATACCTTCGTCGTTGATATCAACCTTCGCGCCCGACACTTCAACGATCTCGCGGATCACTTTACCGCCCGAGCCGATCACTTCACGGATCTTGTCGGTTGGTACCTGCATGGTTTCGATGCGCGGTGCGTGGATGCTGAAATCAGCCGCCTCGGTCAGCGCATTGGCCATCTCACCCAGGATATGCAAACGACCCGCACGGGCCTGCTCCAAAGCTTTCTCCATGATCTCGGGCGTGATGCCAGCGATCTTGATGTCCATCTGCAACGAAGTGATCCCCGCCTCAGTGCCGGCCACCTTGAAGTCCATGTCGCCAAGGTGATCTTCGTCACCCAGGATGTCGGACAGGATCGCGTATGATCCGTCTTCTTCCATGATCAGACCCATCGCCACGCCGGCCACAGCCGACTTCAAAGGCACACCGGCGTCCATCATCGACAAAGACCCACCGCAAACCGACGCCATCGAACTTGAGCCGTTGGATTCGGTGATCTCAGAGACGACCCTGATGGTATAAGGGAAATCAGTGGACGCAGGCAGAACCGCCTGCAATGCGCGCCATGCCAGTTTACCGTGACCAATCTCGCGACGGTTCGGGCCCATCACGCGACCAACTTCACCAACCGAATACGGAGGGAAGTTGTAATGCAGCAGGAAGTTGGATTTGAAGTTACCGTGCAGCGCATCAATGAACTGCTCATCATCTCCGGTGCCCAGCGTGGTCACAACCAGACCTTGCGTCTCACCACGGGTGAACAAGGCCGACCCGTGGGTCCGGGGCAACAGGCCAGTTTCGCTGCTGATCGAGCGGATTTCGTCGGTCTTACGACCATCAATCCGCTTGCCGTTCTTGACGATATCGCCGCGCAGGATACCTGCTTCAAGCTTCTTCATCGCCGACCCAAGGTTGGCATCGTCCAGTTGCTCTTCGCTAAGCGCGCCCTTGATCACATCGCGGGCGGCAGACACAGCTGCGGTACGCTCTTGCTTATCAGCAATAGCAAAGGCCGCGCGCATGTCTTTGTCACCAGCTTTGGCAACAGCGGCAGACAGGTCCGAGTAATCAGCCGGTTGGAAATCAAACGGCTCTTTCGCGGCGTCTTCGGCCAGATCAATGATCAGGTCCAGAACTGGCTGTATCTGCTCGTGAGCGAATTTCACCGCGCCCAGCATCTCTGCCTCGCTCAGCTCATACGCTTCCGACTCAACCATCATCACCGCGTCTTTGGTCCCGGCAACAACCAGATCAAGGCGCTGTTCCGGGTTCAGGCGCAATTCGTGCATGTCGTCCACGGTTGGGTTCAGAATGTATTCACCATCCTCAAAACCCACGCGACAGTTGGCAATCGGACCCATGAACGGCGCGCCCGATATGGTCAAAGCGGCCGAAGCAGCGATCATCGCCACCATGTCCGGATCGTTAACCAGATCGTGGCTCAGAACCGTACACATCACCAGAACTTCGTTCTTGAAGCCAGGCACAAACAGCGGACGAATTGGCCGGTCGATCAGACGCGCGGTCAGAGTTTCTTTCTCGGTGGGCCGTGCCTCACGCTTGAAGAATCCACCCGGCACTTTACCGGCAGCATAATACTTTTCCTGATAGTGAACGGTCAGCGGGAAAAAGTTCTGACCCGGTTTTTCTTTGCGGGCAAAGGTCACGTTGGCCATCACCGACGTCTCGCCCAAGGTCGCGATGACCGAGCCATCCGCCTGACGGGCAACTTTGCCGGTTTCTAACGTGAGCGTCTCTTCGCCCCATTCGATTGATTTCTTAGTTACGTTGAACATCTAGGTTCCTCAAGTTGGCCACATGGGCCATTGCATAGGGGGCGAATTCCCC
>DAOUQK010000266.1 GCA_030625695.1 Paracoccaceae bacterium
GCAAAGCAATTGCAACATGCCCGCTGGGTTGGCGCGAATGTCGTGACTATCAATCACTACGCCGCCCAATTTTTGAAACAGAGCCTGTTGCTGGGCAAATCCGATATCTTCCAGCGTCGGGTTTTGCCGTTTGGCAGCATAGCTGGCAATCACCCGCGCCGGATGCCGGATCAGAAACACGTTAACGCAGTCGTTTGCCCAGCCCAAAGGCACGCCATCTATCATGTGATGCGCCATATGTTTCATGTAAAAATGTGATTTTTCGTCAGGAACAGGGCCTAAACACCGCGCCGCAACACGTTCTACATCACTTACCTGGGCCGATATGATCTGATCGGCCATTGGATGCGCCAGACCTGTCATTTTAAGATAGCCTGCGTAAAACGGCTCATCCCAGACAGCGCAATCGCCCCGCGCGGCAAAACTGTACATTATCGCCGTTGAAAGGTTCCGAGGGCCGGACCACATTGCAATTCGCATTAGACGACATTTTCCTTTATTAGAGCCTTATACAACCCCCTGATCCGCTCAGTCACCGGCCCCATTTCACCGCTGCCAATCTGACGGCCATCAATTTCGCTTACCGGTGTTTGCGCACCAAACGTGCCGGTCAAAAATGCCTCGTCTGCGCCGTATGTGTCCACCAGACTGAAGTTTCGCTCAAAAACCGGAATTCCGTTGTCGCGACACAGATCAATCACCTTTTGCCGGGTGATGCCGTTCATGCAATAATCACCGGTCGAGGTCCAAACCGCGCCCTTGCGGACAATGAAAAAGTTACAGGCGTTGGTGGTGTTCACAAAGCCATGGGTATCAAGCATCAGGGCCTCATCCGCGCCGGCCTTTTCCGCCGCGATACAGGCCAGAATGCAGTTCAGCTTGGAATGCGAGTTCAGCTTTGGGTCCTGCGTCATCGGCAGGCCGCGCATATGCGGAACGGTGGCCAGCCGGATCGGCCGCCCCAGTCCAGGCTTGGAATGCTCCATGATGATCACCATTGTCGGGCCTGACTGGCTTAGCGACGGATGTTGGAACGGGCGGGATTTGACGCCACGGGTGAACATCATTCGCGCATGGGCATCTGAGGTCATATTGTTGGCATTTTGTGTCTCTAATAAGGCCGATATCACACCATCCCAGTCAAGTCCGATATCCAGATCAATTGCTTTAGCGGCTTCAAACAGCCGGTCCATATGTTCGTCCAAAAACACCCATGTCCCGTCGTAAAGCCGCAACCCTTCCCACACCCCGTCGCCCAGCATGAAGCCACTGTCAAACACGCTGACCGTTGCTTCACTGCGCGGGACAAGGCGACCGTTCACATAAATCAGAATGTCTTGATTGCGCACGTCTTCTTTGGCCTGATGGGTGGTCATCTTTTCAGTCATGGAATTCTCCCCTTACTGCTCAGGCTAGTGTTCTCTGTGCCCCTCGCCAAGCGGTAAAAGGCCCTCAATTATGCGTGAAATTGTATTTCGGCACCTTGCCGAACGGCGTTGCGAAGCGCAGCATGGTGGCCATAGGAGGCGACACAATGACGTATGCACAAAACTTCAAACCCCTGGCGCTGGTCCTGCTGATCGGGCTGGCCGTATTCGTGCGCGCCTGCCCGGCAAAAGCAGCAGGACAGGAAACATTGACCGTTGCAGGTGGGTGTTTCTGGTGTGTGGAATCCGATTTCGAAAGTGTGCCCGGCGTAATCGAAGCCGTATCAGGTTTTACTGGCGGCAAGTCCAAAGACCCGACCTATAAGCAAGTCACTGGCGGCAATACCGGGCATTACGAATCCGTACAGATCACTTTTGATCCTGCAAAAGTATCGCGCTCGACTCTTCTGACGATGTTCTTACGCTCGGTTGACCCCACCGATGCCGGTGGGCAATTCTGTGATCGTGGTGCCAGCTATCGCACGGCGATATTTGTCTCTAACGCGGGTGAAAAGACGCTTGCCGAGCAGGCGATCTCTCAGGCGCAATCCGATCTGGGGCAGACAATTGTCACTCCGGTTCTGAATGCAAGCCGGTTTTACCCAGCCGAAGCCAATCATCAGGATTACTATAAGGGCACCAAACTGGTGTTCACCCGGTTTGGCCCCAAACGCCAGTCCGCGGCCTACAAGAAATATCGCAAGGCCTGTGGTCGCGATGCCCGCGTTCGTCAACTTTGGGGCAGTACCGCGCCGTTTGCCGGAAGTTAGAGCCTATTTTCGACCAATCTCGCACGAGGCGACAATCGCCATGTTCAGGATATCGTTAGCGGTGGATGTGGTCGAACAAATTTGAATCGGCTTGTCCACACCACTCAGAATCGGCCCCAAAACCGTCGCCCCGCCCATTTCCTGCATCAGTTTGACAGAAATGCTGGCCGAATGACGCGCCGGGACCACCAGAATATTCGCAGGCCCGGTCAGGCGTGAAAACGGATAAGCCGCCTGGGCCTGCGCATTCAAAGCCACATCAACCGTCATCTCGCCTTCATATTCGAAATCCACCCCGCGTCGATCAAGCACATTTGGCGCAAGATGCATCTTTTCTGCCCTTTCGGACACTGGATGGCCAAATGTCGAAAAGCTGACAAAAGCGACACGTGGCTCTAACCCCAGATGCCGGGCCACGCCTGCGGCCCCTTCGGCGATATCAGCCAGATCCTCATCATCGGGCCATTCGTGCACCAAAGTGTCGGCGATCATCACAATCCGCCCTTTGTGCAAAATCGCCGTTACGCCAACCACACCATGAGCAGAATCCGCATCAAAAACATGGTTGATTCGGTCCAGAACATGCGCGGATTTACGCGTTACACCACTGACCATTCCGTCTCCGTGCCCATGCGCCAGCATCAAGGCCGAAAACACATGCCGGTCCCGCGCGGCCAGGCGGTGGATGTCCTTCGAGTCAAACCCACGACGTTGCAAACGTTGGTAAAGATAGTCCTTATAGACATCCAAATGTTCCGTGTTGGCGGCATTTATCACTTCCAACTCGGCCACGGCATCACCCAATCCCGCCTCTTCCAGCTTGGATTTCACCTCATCCTCGCGCCCGACAACCACCGCATTGCCATAGCCGGACCGCTGATACATCACCGCCGCTCGCAGAACCCGAGGATCATCGCCTTCGGCAAATATCATCCGTGATTGCGCCGACCTGGCACGGGCGTTCAGGCCCCGCAGGATGCTTGCCGTTGGGTCCATCCGTGATTTCAACGCCAGTTCATACGCATCCATGTCGATGATCGGGCGACGCGCCGCACCGGTATCCATGCCGGCCTTGGCCACAGCCACAGGAATCCGATGGATCAGACGCGGATCAAACGGCGTCGGGATGATATAGTCGCGCCCAAAGCTAAGCGTTTTGCCGTATGCCAGTGCCACCTCGTCAGGCACATCTTCTCGGGCCAGTTTCGCGAGAGCATGGGCGCAGGCGATTTTCATTTCGTCATTAATGGCACGGGCGTGAATATCTAACGCGCCCCGGAACAGGTAGGGAAAACCAAGTACGTTGTTGACTTGATTGGGATAATCACTGCGCCCGGTTGCAACGATGGCATCTTCGCGCACTTCATGTGCGTCCTCGGGCGTTATTTCCGGGTCCGGATTGGCCATGGCAAAGATCACCGGGTTATCGGCCATGCTGATCACCATGTCTTGCGTCACGGCACCCCTGGCACTGACCCCAAGGAAAACGTCCGCGCCATTCATCGCCTCTTCCAAAGTCCGCAATTCCGTGTTGGCCGCATGCGCCGATTTCCATTGGTTCATGCCATCAGGGCGGCCTTGGAAAATCACCCCTCGGGTATCACACAGGATGCAGTTATTATGCCGCGCGCCCATGGATTTAAGCAGCTCGATACAGGCAATTCCCGCAGCACCCGCGCCATTCACCACAATCCGCACATCTTCGATTTTCTTACCGGAAAGATACAGCGCATTGATCAACCCGGCCGCACAGATCACCGCCGTCCCGTGTTGGTCGTCATGAAACACCGGGATATCCATCTCTTCTTTGAGCCTTTGCTCAATGATGAAACATTCCGGTGCTTTGATATCCTCAAGATTGATGCCGCCAAACGTTGGCCCCATCAGGCGAACAGCGTTGCAAAATTCATCCGGGTCTTCGGTGTCCAGTTCAATATCAATGCTGTTCACATCTGCGAACCGCTTGAACAACACGGCTTTGCCTTCCATCACCGGCTTGGATCCTAACGCGCCAAGGTTGCCCAACCCAAGAACCGCCGTTCCGTTGGAAATCACCGCCACCAGATTGCCCTTGTTGGTATAATCATAGGCCGTTTCCGGGTTCGCGGCGATCGCCTCGCACGGCACGGCAACCCCGGGGCTGTACGCCAACGACAGATCGCGTTGGGTGGTCATCGGCACGGTCGCCTGAATTTCAAACTTGCCGGGCGTCGGCTCCAGATGGAAGGCAAGCGCCTCTTCTGCGGTAACTTTGGTCTTTGACATATCCGGCCCTGTTCCTGTTGGGTGCGTTGGAGACATAGCCCAGCGCGCGGCGGTCCTCAACGAAAATACGTTTTGCGCTTTCGTCATGAGGCGCAGGTTTGTAGAACCAATCAAGGCATCCGTTCAGGGGGAACGCAGGTGAGCAACGCAACGCCCATGATGGCGCAATTTCTGGGCATCAAGGCGGATCATCCCAACGATCTGCTGTTCTACCGCATGGGCGACTTTTATGAGATGTTCTTTGACGACGCGGTCGCCGCGTCCGAGGCTCTGGACATCGCTCTGACCAAACGCGGCAAACACGACGGTGTCGACATCCCCATGTGCGGTGTCCCGGTGCGCGCCGCCGAAGGGTATATGTTAACGCTGATCCGCAAAGGTTTTCGTGTTGCCCAGTGCGAACAGATGGAAGACCCGGCTGAGGCCAAGAAAAGAGGCGCTAAATCCGTGGTTAAGCGCCAAGTTGTGCGCCTTGTCACCCCCGGAACCCTGACCGAAGATTCGCTGTTAGAGGCCCGGCGCCACAACTTTCTGACCGCATACGCAGAATTACGCGATCAGGCGGCCATCGCCTGGGCCGATATTTCCACGGGCATGTTCCACGTCATGCCGTTGGCCCCTGTGCGCCTTGGACCAGAGCTTGCCCGCCTTGCCCCTTCGGAATTGATCGTCGCGGAAACCCATGACGTCGCTCTCCCATCTTTGGCCTCAGAACTGGGCATTTCCCTAACCCCGCTGTCCCGCGCCAGTTTCGACAGTACAGCCTCAGAAAAACGTTTGTGCGAATTGTTTTCTGTGACGTCTCTTGACGG
>DAOUQK010000005.1 GCA_030625695.1 Paracoccaceae bacterium
TATCAAGGCCGATACCCTCAGGAAAGCAGGTTTGAGTGCCCGAAACCAGATGCCTGACGCAGCTGTGTTGTGGCGGGATCAAATGTTTCAGGACTGCTTAGAGCGAAACCAATCCAAATGGATTCAAGAATTCATCACCCCGCCCGAATGCGTTATGCAGTGCAAACGCTGCCTCGGGTGGGGTGATGAATGCGACTAGGTTGGGTTCGCTCTAGCAGAAGATGTCGTTGCTTAACGCGAACACCATCAACGACAGGATCAGCACCAGACCGATGGTCATCAACACCTTCAGCACCTTGTCACTGGGTGGCTTCCCGATCACAGCCTCATAAGCGTAAAACACCAGATGCCCACCGTCCAATACCGGGATCGGGAACAGGTTCAGCAGGCCCACGGCGGTCGACAGGAAAGCGATGAACATCAAAAAGCTGGTCACACCCTGACTGGCTGTCGCCCCGCTGGCCTTGGCGATGCCCAACGGCCCCGACATATTGCACGAACTGATTGCCCCGGTGATCATATGTTTCAGCCCCGAAAGCGACGATACCATGATACCATAAGTCCGGGTGACGCCGCCAACCAGCGCCTCTCCAAGCCCCGCCGCCTCGGTCGCGGGACTGAACGCCAGCCCGCCACCAATGCCAATGCGCCAGTTGGTGGCAAACCCGCCATCCGCCAGCGGTTCATCTGTGCGCCGTGGTATCAGGGTCACATCAAAGGTTTCTCCGGCGCGCCAGATGTTCAGGTTCAAAGGCGCACCGTTCGACGCTTCTACCCTTGTTTTCAGCTCGTTAAAGGCAAAAATTTCAGTGCCATCAATACCGGTGATGACATCGTCTTTTTGCAACTCAATCTCCATCGCTGCCGAATTCAGCGCCACGAACGAAATATAAGGTGGGAAATAATTTGGCCCCTCAATGGTCAATTCCTGCCCGTCACGACGCACATCATAGGTCATCGTCGCGGCGTTTGAGATGGCGTCCGTCAGTGATGCCCGCCCTGCCGTGTCATCTTTGCCGGGGATCGCTGTGCCATTGATTGCCAACACCTCGTCGCCGACCGCCAGCTCATAAGAGCCGCCGGGTAACACGTGCAATTCGCCCACAGTCAGCGGATCGCGCGCCACGCCTGTGGCCATCAACACTCCGGTGAAAATCAGGATCGACATGATAAAGTTGAATATCGGCCCCGCCGCCACAGTTGCCGACCTTGCCCAAAGGGGCGCACCATGCATGGTGCGGCGCAATGCGGCCGGATCTTGTTCGGCTATTTCGGCCATCGTGTCTGCGTCTTTACCCGAAGCCGCGTCTGCATCGCCCAGAAACTTGACATAGCCGCCAAACGGTAAGGCGGCGATCTGCCAGACTGTGCCATGCTTGTCTGGCCTGCTCCACAATACCGGACCAAAGCCCAGTGAGAACACTTCGGCGTGGATGCCTGACCAGCGCCCGACGATATAATGGCCGTATTCGTGGATCGCGACGATCACCGAAAGTGCGACAACAAAGGTCACAAGCGTATAAAAGAACCCGCCAACCTGCGGAATAATCGTATAAATATCCAATTTCTATCCTGCTCGTTTTGCCATCACTTGTTCGGCCCACATACGGGCGAGATGGTCAGTCTTTGTCACATTATCAAGGGTCATTGCGGCATCAATATGGTCTGGGTCGGTCTCAAATCGGGTCAAAATGTCCTCAACCACCTCGGCCATGTCTGTAAACCGAATTTGTCCGTCAATAAAGGCATCCAAAGCGCGCTCTTTCGCGGCGTTGAATGCCGCCCCCATTTGCCCGCCCCGGTTCATCACTGCGCGGGCCAGTTTTAAGGCCGGATAGCGGGCAGTGTCAGGGTTTTTGAAGTTCAACTGCCCGATTTGCGCCAGATCCAGACGCGACACCGGCAAAGCGCGCCGTTTGGGCCAGTTCAACGCATAGCCAATCGCGTGGCGCATATCCGGCGGGCCAAGGTGGGCCATCAGCGCGCCATCGTTAAACCCGACCATTGCATGGATCAGGGATTCCGGGTGAATGATGACTTCGATCTGGTCCGGTTGAACGTCGAAAAACTCATGTACTTCAATAACTTCCATAGCTTTGTTAAACATAGACGCGGAATCGATAGTGATCCTTTGGCCCATATCCCAATTGGGATGGCTTGACGCCTCGGCCAAACTCGCTGACCCCAGCGCCTTTAGCGGCCAGTCGCGAAATGCGCCGCCACTTGCGGTCAGAATGATGCGTTCGACTGCGTTTGTGTCTTCGCCTGTCAACGCCTGAAAGATCGCCGAATGTTCGCTGTCGACCGGCAGGATTGTGGCGTCGTTGTCTTTGGCGGTCTGCAACATCAACGCCCCGGCGCAAACCAGCGATTCCTTGTTGGCCAATGCCAAGGTTGCCCCTTGCTGCAACGCCGCCAGCCCCGGCGCCAAACCGGCCACACCAACAATTGCCGACATCACCCAGTCGCAAGGGCGCGAGGCGGCCTCGATTATCGCGTTCGGACCTGCGGCGGCCTCGACATCGCTGCCAACCAGTGCGGCCCGCAATTCGGCCAGTTTTTCGGGTTTGGCAGTTACGGCAACTTTGGCCCGTAATGCTTTGGCATCTTTGGCTAATTGCGCTATATTTCCAGCACCAGTCAGCGCGACAACATCATAGTCTTGCGGTGCGCTAGATATCAGGTCGACGGTATTTTGTCCTATCGACCCGGTCGCGCCAAAAATGGAAACGCGCCGCATCAGACCAGCCCGGCCGGAAACCCGAACAAGGCCGCCGCCAGCAGCACAAACAACGCCGCCCCCAACATACCGTCAAACCGGTCCAATACCCCGCCGTGGCCGGGGATCAATGCGCTGGAATCCTTGACGCCTGTTCGCCGCTTAATCGCGCTTTCAGCGATGTCACCGGCTTGCGACGTCATCGACATCAACACCGAAATCACGATCAATGCGGTGCCCGCCCCGGGCAGGGTGCTGAACAATGCACCAACAATGGCGGCACCAACCCATCCGGCCAGGGTGCCCGACCAGGTTTTCTTGGGGCTGACCCGCGGCCAGAGCTTTGGCCCGCCTAGCATTTTACCGGCAAAATATCCGGCCACATCCGTTACCACCACCACGCAGATCAACCACAATATCCAGCCAAACCCCAGGTTTCCGCGTACCGAGATCAGCGATATGCCCGCGAGTGCGATGACAAAGGCAAACCCCAGATAAACGCCTTGCATGCGGGGCATCCTTGCCGCCCCCGCCAAGGCCGGTGCCAAAAGGAACGGCAGGATATAAAATGGGGAAATATAGGCGCATATCAATAGCATAGCTGCCGTCATTAATCCCATTTGCAGCGCCTTGTCGGTGCTGCTCGCGTCAATCATCCGCGACAATTCCCACACCATCGCGCCGCATGCCAGCGCCACCAGAATATTGAAAACCAGCCCGCCAATCCAGATCGCACCAAAACCCACAGCGACCATGACCACAGCCGAACCGAGGCGCGGTGTCAGATCAGACCATTGTCCACTCATGTTTTTGCGGCGCCAGTTTTGACTGCACCAAACCGCCGGTCCCTTGAACCATAGTTGGCACAAAGCCGACCCAGTTCTTCGGCGGTGAAATCCGGCCAGAGCGTGTCGATAAACTCGTATTCCGCATAAGCCGACTGCCACAGCAGAAAGTTGGATATCCGCGCCTCGCCGCTGGTACGGATCACCAGATCGGGGTCGGGCAGAACGTGGGTATCAAGATATTTCGGCAAGGTTTCTTCGTCCACCGCCGCAGGGTCCAGCAACCCATCGGCCACATCCTGCGCCAGACGGCGGGTGGCGCGGGCCACCTCGTCGCGGCCTCCGTAATTCAGCGCAATGGTCAGGTTAACGCCGTCATTCACCGCCGTTTCCTGTTCCATCCTGTCCATAAGATCAGTCAGTTTCTGGTCCAGCCGCACCCGATCACCGATAAAGCGTACCCGCACATTACGTGTCGCCAGGGCGCGGGTTTCTTTGGCGATATAGCGGCGAAACAGGCTCATCAGCCCGGCCACCTCTGTTTGCGTGCGCTTCCAGTTCTCGGTCGAAAAAGCAAATATCGTCAGATACTTGACACCCAAAGCGGGACAGGCCTCGACCACTTCTCGGACCCTTCGGGCACCGGCATGATGGCCAAACAGACGTGGTCGGCCTTTGGCTTCGGCCCAGCGGCCATTGCCATCCATGATGATCGCCACATGACGCGGGCCACGGGGATGCGCGTCTGTTTCTGGGTCTTTGGGCATGCCCAGTTATACCTGCATGATTTCGGATTGCTTATTTTCCAAAGCCGCATCTATTGCCGCGATATTTTTATCGGTCAATTCCTGCACTTCGGTCTCCCAGAACTTCTGATCATCCTCGGACATGCCATCATTTTTGGCTTTTTTGATCTGATCCATCCCGTCCCGCCGCACGTTACGCACCGAGATCCGCGCGCCTTCGGCGTATTGCCCGGCCACTTTGGTCAGATCACGGCGGCGTTCTTCGTTCAATTCGGGGATCGGAAGCATGATGATCGTGCCGTTCAGTTGCGGGTTAATGCCCAGGCCCGACTCGCGAATGGCCTTTTCCACCGCATTCACCATGGATTTATCCCAGACGTTGATCGTCAACATGCGTGGTTCAGGCACATTCACTGTGCCGACCTGATTGATCGGGGTGCGCGCGCCATATGCCTCGACCATGATTGGTTCCAACATCGAGGCCGCCGCCCGTCCGGTGCGCAATGAAGCAAATTCGGTGCGCATCGAAGCCATCGCCCCGCCCATGCGCCGTTCAATATCGTCGGTGTCCAGCATGAAATCGTCTGACATATCGCTGCCTTCGCTAGTGTTTGTTACAGGCTCTATAGCCTTAGCCGTGCACCTTTGTATAGGTGCCCTTACCCGCCAAAATCCCCTTGAACCCGCCCGGTTCATCCAGCGAAAACACAATGATCGGCAGGGAGTTGTCGCGTGCCAGGGCAATCGCGCTGGCATCCATCACCCCAAGGCGTTTGACCAGCACGTCATCATAGCTCACTTCGTCATACCGTACCGCGTCGTCGTGAATGGCCGGATCTTTGTCATAAACCCCGTCAACTTTGGTACCTTTGAAGATCGCTTCACATTTCATCTCGCTGGCGCGCAGGGTGGCGGCCGTATCGGTGGTAAAATAGGGATTACCGGTGCCGGCCGCAAAAATGCACACACGCTTTTTCTCAAGGTGGCGCACGGCGCGGCGACGGATATATGGCTCGGCCACTTCATCCATGCGAATGGCGGAAATGACCCGGGTAAAGACGCCCTCGTGCTCCAGCGCCGATTGCATGGCCAATGCGTTCATCACCGTGGCCAACATGCCCATATAGTCCGCCGTGGTCCGCTCCATCCCTTGCGCCGACCCTTGCAGGCCACGGAAAATGTTGCCGCCGCCGATCACCATACATATCTCAACCCCCAGTTCCTGCACCGATTTGACCTCTTGCGCGATGCGCTGGACGGTTGGCGGATGCAGGCCATAGCCTTGATCGCCCATCAATGCCTCGCCTGAGATTTTCAACATCACACGCTTATATGAGACCTCTGAAGTATCGGAAGGGTGGTTTTCGGCATCTGGCGATGGGGACATGTGCGGTTCTCTGGCTGTTGGGGGTTGAATTTATCGGAAAATGCCGGAATTTGGCCTGTGTTACAATGGCTGCGTCGCACCCTGAGCGGGAAATTAACGAATATGATGAATTTGCTGGACAGCTTGCCGGAAATTCCGGCCACCCAACCGGTTTTGATTGCCGGGCCGACGGCCAGTGGTAAATCAGCTTTGGCGATAGAAATTGCACGGCGTCATGGTGGGGTGATCGTCAATGCGGACGCGTCACAGGTATTTGATTGTTGGCGGGTGATCACCGCGCGCCCGTCGGTAAGTGAAGAAATGCAGGTGGCGCATCATTTGTACGGACACGTTAGGTGGGACATGTCTTATTCCGCCGGACATTGGCTGCGCGAGGTGACGCCACTATTGCACGGGGAACGGGCAATCATTGTTGGCGGAACCGGGCTTTATTTCATGGCGTTGACCAACGGGCTGGCGGATATTCCCGAGATACCGGAGGACGTGCGCACGTTGGGCGATGCAATGTCAGCGCAAGCTATGGCGCGCGAATTGGACACACGCACGGCTGACAAGATCGATATGGAGAACCGCGCCCGGTTGCAGCGCGCCTGGGAGGTCTTGAAGACCACTGGCCGGGGGCTTGCCGAATGGCAGGCCGACACGCCGCCGCCTTTGCTGCCGTTGAAACAAGCGGTGCCGCTGGTTTTGGAAATGGACAAAGACTGGCTTGAGGCGCGAATCAAACGACGCTTTGACGTTATGCTGGACCTGGGTGCGCTGGCCGAGGTCGAGGCAATGTTGGAACATTACGACCCGGCCCTGCCCGCGTTCCGGGCGATCGGAGTGCCGGAACTTGTGGCGCATCTGCGGGGCGAGATGACCTTGGATCAGGCCCGCGCGCAAGTTCGCATAAATACCCGTCGCTTTGCCAAACGACAGCGCACCTGGTTTCGATCAAAGATGAGCACCTGGCACAAAGTGGTTTCGGTGCCGTAAGATTACGGCCCCAACTTAAATCCATGACAGCGACGGGTTTACATTTTCAGATATTAATGCATAAACTGTGCGTGGAATTCGCCCCAATCATGCACAAATCGAACAAATGCCCTTTGACCCTTCTGAACATACCGATATCGCGTTGGTCAGTCTGGCCGAGCTTGCCAAAGGCGGGTCATGGCGGCTGTCTTTGGTGCATGACCGGGACCATCACCTGTTGATATGGATCACCCGGGGTCAGGGCATGGCCCTGATTGACGGGGCGCGGCGCGGGGTTGGCATTCATAACGCGTTGTTCATTCCGGCGCGCCATTTGATGGCGTTTGATCTGGGACGACAGGGGTTTGGGCTGGGGTTTGGCCAGGCGCTGGTGATTCCGGCCGATACCTCCTTGACCCTGCCGACCACGCCACAGCATCTGCGCATTCGCGATGCCGCCGCACACGCGGAAATAAGCCTGCTGTTAGAGGCGTTGGGGCGCGAACAAAACACCCGGCGCGCGCTGTTTCAAAGTGCCGTTCTGGCCAATGCCGAACTGGTCGCCATCTGGCTGCGTCGCCAGATTGATCTGCATCTGGAAAACAATCCCCCGCCGCGCACCAGTGCCGCCCGCGCCCTTTCGCGGGCCTTTTGTGTCCGCCTTGTCACCAATTATGCCAGCCCCGCCGATATGGGCGATCACGCCGCCGCCCTTGGCGTCACACCGACCCATCTGGCGCGGGTGTGCCGGGCGGAAACCGGCACGACTGCCGCCAAGCTGTTGGCACAGCGGCAATTACACGCCGCCCGGCAATTGCTTAGCGAAACGGACGTGCCGGTTCTGGATATCGCCCGTCATCTGGGATTTGGCTCTGCCGCCTATTTCACCAGGTTCATCAAGGCCCATACAGGGCAGCCGCCAACTGCTCTTCGGGCCCCCCAACGACGCATTGCGCTAAACTAATAATTGTACAAATCTGTACATAAATTTTAGTTCGTGTCGTTTTTTTACTGATCACATGTCGCATTTAGACCCCTAGATGGCGAAAACAGCCGTTGACGACAGGGGCTTAACTGTGCCCGAATGTGAGACATGGGGATGAGAAACAATAACTTTCATCAATTGCGTGGTTCTGCACTTACCTTTCGAAGGTAAGGCCGGGCGGACGCATGGATAATTCTGTCATCAGGGAGAAACGAATGACACATATGACCAAGATTGAAAAAACGGTACACTGGGGCGCAGAAATGCACGCCCAGGAATACCGCGACGGCAAGCTTGACCGCCGCGAATTTCTGACCCGTGCCACGGCGCTGGGTGTGGCCACAGCCACTGCATACGGGATGATCGGGCTAAGCGCCCCTGCCCGCGCCATGGGCCATGCGGCCGAGGGCGGCACACTGCGGATGCAGATGGAAGTGCGCGCACTGAAAGACCCGCGCACCTATGACTGGACCCAGATTGCGGCATTTACCGCTGGCTGGCTGGAATCGCTGATTGAATATAACTCGGATGGTTCATTCCGCGGCATGCTGGTGGAAAGCTGGGAAGCCAATGACGATTCGACCGAATACACGCTGCATGTCCGCAAGGGCGTCAAGTGGAACAACGGCGACGATTTCACAGCTGATGACGTAGCGCGCAACATCACAGGTTGGTGTGACAAGTCGGTTGAAGGCAATTCAATGGCCGGGCGTATGGCCTCGTTGATTGATGCCGATTCCGGTCAGGCACGCGAAGGCGCGATCACCGTGGTCGATAGCCACACGGTCAAGCTGACCCTGTTGGACCCGGATATCACCATCATCCCGGGCATGGCCGATTATCCGGCGGCGATTGTGCATTCTTCGCATGATCCTGACGATATGCTGGGCACAGCCGTAGGCACCGGCGCCTACATGCCTGAGAGCCTTGAGGTTGGCGTCAAAGGCGTTGTCGTCAAGAACCCGAACCACACTTGGTGGGGTCATGAAGGTCTGGAAGAAGGTGGTTCGCACCTCGACCGGATCGAATTCATCGATTATGGCACCGACCCGTCCGCATGGGTTGCCGCCGCTGAGGCAGAAGAGATTGACGCCCTGTGGCAGACCGTCGGCGACTTTGTTGACGTGATGGACGGGCTTGGCTGGACACGTACCGAGGTTGCCTCGGGTTCGACAATTGTTATCCGCCCGAACCAGAACGCGGAAGTTGACGGCAAAAAGATCTATGCCGACAAGCGGGTTCGTCAGGCGCTGGCAATGGCTGTGGACAATGCAATTTGTCTTGAGCTGGGTTATTCCAACCGGGGTGAGCCGGCCAATAACGTGCACGCCGGGCCAATGCATCCAGAGTATGACCCCAGCGTGGGCCGTCTGCCGCATGATCCCGCTCGCGCAAAAGAGCTGATGGCCGAGGCCGGCATGGCCGACTTTGAGCATGAGCTGATGTCGATTGACGATGACTGGCGCAAGAACACCACTGACGCGGTGGCGGCGCAATTGCGTGATGCAGGCATCAAGGTCAAGCGGACGGTTCTGCCGGGGTCGACGTTCTGGAACGACTGGGTGAACTATCCTTACAGTTCGACCAACTGGAACCATCGACCTTTGGCGACCCAAGTATGGGGTCTGGCCTATCGTTCGGGCGAAGCCTGGAACGAGTTTGGCTGGAACAATCCAGAGTTTGACGCGTTGCTGAAAGAGGCCAATGCAATCGCCGATGCAGATGCGCGCCGCGCAGTTGCGGGCAAGATCCAAGCATTGGTTGCCGAAGAAGGCGTGACGATCCAGCCTTATTTCCAGTCGATCTATCGCCATGCCACCGATGCGGTGGTTGGGGTGGACATGCACATCGCATTCCTGCCTCAGGTCTATAAGTGGGCCTTGAAAGCCTGATAATACTTCCCCGCCCCCGTTTTCGGGGGCGGGGCATCCTATCAAGATCCCGGCGTGTTTGTCACGTCAGCCACAAACCAGAGCCCGAATAACGGGCCTGATTTCAGCCCTACCAACAGGGGACCAAATGGGACTTTTTATATTACGCCGATCCGGCGTGATGATCATCACGGCAATCTGCCTGACCTTCATCGTGTTCTTTCTGACCAACCTTTACCCCAATCTTGAAAAGCTGGCCAAGACCCAAGGCAACTTTCGTATGTCGGACGAAGCTGTAACCAGCTGGTTGGACAGTCGCGGCTATACCCAGCCGATTTTTGTCAAATATGGTCAATGGCTGGGCGTTGTGCCCGGCTGGCAGTTTGAGAACGACAAGGGCGAGATTACCGGGCGCTGTTTCAAGGGCAAGAAGACCCCGGAAGAAGCGGCGGCTGAGGCAGGGTTATGCGGCATTATCCAGGGCCATTGGGGGCAGTCCACCGTATTTAAGAACGAGGTCGGCACAATTGTCGGCGCTCGTCTGAGCCGTACCGGCGCATTGATGTTCTGGGTGTTGATCCTGATGATCCCGTCGGCGTTGATTGTTGGCGTGCTGGCCGGAATGCGCGAAGGGTCCAAGACCGACCGGACCTTGTCGACGTTTTCGATCCTGACCACGGCGACGCCGGAATATGTATCGGGGGTGATCCTGATCACGGTGTTTGCCTCGTCCGCCGTTGGGTTGAAGTGGTTTAAAGGCACGGCCACGGCGGCGGCCAAGAACATGCCGGACGGTTATGGCTGGGCCTTTATGCCTGACTGGATGGTCGGGTTCTGGTATCGCGTCGCCGAAGCGCCGACGTTCGAGAATTTCTTTTTGCCGGTGCTGACCATTTCGATGTTTGGCATGGGGTACATCGCCCGCATGACCCGGGCCAGCATGGCCGAGGTGATGACAGCGCAGTATATCCGCACCGCGCGTCTTAAGGGTGTGAAGTTCAAAGACATCGTGATGAAACATGCGTTGCGCAACGCATTGATTGCGCCGTTCACGGTGATCATGCTGCAAATTCCCTGGCTGTTGAACGGCGTGGTGATTGTCGAGACTTTGTTCAATTTCAAAGGCTTTGGATGGGCGCTGGTGCAGGCGGCGGGTAATAATGACATCGAATTGCTGTTGGGTATTTCGGTGGTCTCGGTCGTGGTGGTTCTGATTACGCAGCTGATATCGGATATCGGCTATGTCTATCTTAATCCACGCATTCGAATTTCTTAAGGGAGGAGACGGGATATGGAACCTCTTGGATTTCTGGAAATCATCGGCCGGGTGCTTTATCAGTTCACCTCTGTCTGGCTGGCACTGATCATTCTGTTTGCGTCGTCAATTGCTTATAAACGCAAGCTTGGACTGTACGGTAAGTTGTTTGACTCACCCATTGGCATGGTCGGCTTTGGTTTGGTGATGTTCTGGGTGTTTACCGGCATCTTTAGCCAGTTTGATCTGATCGTGACGCATGACAGCCTTAGTCAGGTATCCGGCATGAAGAACAAAATCCCCGGCACCCCACTGCGCGGGGCCGAGGATGGCGATTATGGCTGGTATCTTTTGGGTGGCGATAATCTGGCGCGTGATATCTTTTCGCGCATGGTGGACGGCAGTTGGGTAGTGGTGCAGATCGCCCCATTGGCCACCTTGTTTGCCTTTATGGTTGGGATCACCCTGGGCCTGCCGGCCGGGTATTTTGGCGGCAAACTGGACACCATCATCAGCTTTATGGCCAACCTGATCCTGGCATTCCCGGTGATCTTGTTGTTCTATCTGCTGGTGACGCCCGAGATTGTCGCAACCGGCGTGCCGAACTTTATGGCGACGGTGTTGTTCATATTCCCAATCATCTTTGCCGGGGTGCTGATCAACTCGCGTTATCACACCCAACCGGCGTTCCGCACACCGCTGATGATTGGTGTGTTGGGGGTGATGCTCTGGATCTATCTGTCGCTGATTTCGACCAACGGATTTCTGGTTGAAAACAAGGATTATTCGATCCCTGCGTTGCCAGAGATTTTGGACTTGTTTGATGTGTCAGGCGGAATTCTCGTGGTGTTTGTGTCAGTGGTGTTTGTCAACTCACCTACCGTGTTCAGAATTGTGCGCGGGTTGGCGATGGACATAAAAACCCGCGACTATGTGGCTGCCGCGCAAACCCGCGGCGAAGGGTCGTGGTATATCATGCTGTGGGAAATCCTGCCCAATGCGCGCGGGCCACTGATTGTCGATTTCTGTTTGCGGATTGGCTATACCACCATTTTGCTGGGGACGTTGGGGTTCTTTGGATTGGGCCTGCCACCGGAAAGTCCGGACTGGGGATCGACCATTAATGATGGGCGCAAGCTTTTGTCGATTTATCCGCACCCTGCCCTGCCGCCTGCCTTGGCTTTGTTGTCGCTGGTTCTTGGGTTGAACCTGTTGGCGGATGGTTTGCGGGAAGAAAGCCTTAAGGATTGATATCATCGGCAAGGCCGGGGGCCAGCCCCCGGACCCCCGGAGTTTAACTTGCAAGATGAAGAGCTGAAGGAAGAATGACATGGCAAAGATGGATTATGACGGGCCAATTCTTGAGATAGACAAGCTGTCGATTTCGTTTTTCACGCGGCTTTTTGAGATACCGGCAGTGATGGATTTTTCGGTGACGGTTCAGCCCGGGGAGGCCGTGGGGCTGGTGGGCGAATCTGGTTGTGGCAAGTCGACCGTGGCACTGGGAGTGATGCAGGACCTTGGTAAAAACGGCGCGATTGTTGGCGGGTCGATCAAATTCAAGGGGCAAGACCTTGGCAAGATGAGCATGGAGGAGCTGCGCGATATTCGCGGGTCCGAGATTGCGATGATTTATCAGGAGCCGATGGCGAGCCTGAACCCGGCGATGAAAATTGGCAAGCAGCTGATGGAAGTGCCAATGATTCATCAGGGGTTAAGTAAAGAAGACGCGTATGCCCGTGCATTGCAGGTGGTGACGGATGTGAAGCTGCCGGACCCTGAGCGGATGTTGAATTCGTTTCCGCATCAACTCTCAGGCGGGCAGCAGCAGCGGATTGTCATTGCCATGGCATTGATGAGTGAGCCTGCGTTGCTTATTCTGGATGAGCCGACGACGGCTTTGGATGTGACGGTTGAGGCGGCAATTGTTGAACTGGTGCGCGATCTGGGGCGCAAATATGGCACCTCGATGTTGTTCATATCGCATAATCTGGGCCTGATCCTTGAGACCTGTGATCGTATCTGCGTGATGTATTCCGGTGAGGCGGTTGAGCGGGGTTCGATCGAAGCGGTGTTTGACGATATGCAGCACCCGTATACTCAGGCGCTGTTCCGGTCGATCCCCCTGCCCGGGGCCAACAAGAACACCCATCCTTTGGTGGCGATTCCCGGCAATTTTCCGTTACCGCATGAGCGCCCGCCGGGTTGTAATTTCGGGCCGCGCTGTGATTATTTCGAAGAAGGACGTTGCGATCAGGGCGCTATCGAAATGGGCGTGGTGCCCAGCGACGACAGCCATTTTTCGCGTTGTGTGAAGTTTCAGGAGATTGACTGGAAGGCGCCGATTTCTGTGGGAGAACAGAAAGAGAAGGCCAAGGTCGGCGAGGTTGTTCTGAAGATCGACAACCTGAAGAAATATTATGAGGTGGCGGCCAATGCGATCTTTGGGGGCGGCGACAAGAAGGTGGTCAAAGCTAATGAAACCCTGACGTTCGAGGCGCGGGAATCTGAAACCTTGGCGATTGTCGGCGAGTCGGGTTGTGGCAAATCCACCTTTGCCAAGGTGTTGATGGGGTTGGAAACGGCGACCGACGGCACCATCGAACTGGATGGCCGCAACATTGAACATATCCCGATCGAACAGCGCGACACCAAGACCGTGAGCGACATTCAGATGGTGTTCCAGAACCCGTTTGATACGCTGAACCCGTCGATGTCGGTGGGCCGCCAGATTATCCGCGCGCTAGAGATATTTGGTATCGGCGACAGTGAGTCTGCGCGCAAGGCGCGGATGCTGGAGCTGTTGGATCTGGTGAAACTGCCACGCGCCTTTGCCGAACGCATGCCACGGCAATTGTCGGGCGGGCAAAAGCAGAGGGTCGGTATTGCCCGCGCGTTCGCCGGAGGCGCACGAATTGTGGTGGCGGATGAGCCGGTTTCGGCCTTGGATGTGTCGGTGCAGGCGGCGGTGACCGACCTGTTGATGGAGATCCAGCGGAACGAAAAGACCACGCTTTTGTTCATCTCACATGACCTTTCAATTGTGCGTTATCTCAGCGACCGGGTGATGGTGATGTACCTGGGCCATGTGGTTGAACTGGGCAGTACCGATCAGGTGTTTGCTCCGCCGTATCATCCTTATACCGAGGCGTTGCTGTCAGCGGTTCCTATCGCGGATACGTCGGTGGAGAAAAAGCACATTGTGCTTGAGGGTGATATTCCGTCGGCGATGAACCCACCGCCCGGCTGTCCGTTCCAGACGCGATGCCGGTGGAAATCCGAAGTTCCGGGGGGCCTGTGTGATAAGGAAGTGCCAGTGGCGCGTGACGTGGCAGAGGGCCACCAGATCAAGTGCCACCTGAGTGATGAAAAGCTGGCCGAGATGGAGATGGTGATCAAAGTGGCAGCAGAGTGATCCAGCGGGAACCTGGGCCTGACCCTTGCTCTTCATCTCGCTAAATAAACTCAAAATCCGGCCACCGGGACCACCGCGTGCCCTTGCCACTTATGCGCCACGGCCCCATATCTGATCTATGCTTCGCCTTGCCCCAATCCTTTTGGCCATAGCCTATGGCCTTGTCATGTATCGAATTTCGCTGTGGCGCACCCACCGCGAATTGGATGCAAAATCAACCGAACTGGCCGATCCGATCCTGAAATCTCTGACCGACCGGCTGGCGCGCGCGCTCGATCTGGCGCGCATTCCGGTTTATATTTATGAGATTGATCCGGTCAATGGGCTGGCAGCACCGGATGGACGTATCTTCATAACCCGCGGGTTTTACCGGAAATTTCAACATGGAGACGTGACGGGTGACGAAATGGCATCGGTTATTGCCCATGAAATGGGCCACGTCGCGTTGGGCCATTCACGCCGCCGGATGGTGGATTTTTCCGGTCAAAATGCGTTACGGACGGTGTTGATGATGGTGTTGGGCCGTTACGTGCCTTTCGTTGGCGCGTGGATTGCCAATATGCTGACCTCGTTGCTGGCTGCGCGATTGTCGCGCAGTGACGAATTTGAGGCCGATGAATATGCCGCCGCATTACTGACCAAAGCAGGCATTGGCATAGCTCCGCAAAAGTCACTGTTTACCAAATTGGAGGCATTGACCCAAGCACGTTCGGGCATGGCCCCGGCGTGGCTGATGAGCCATCCAAAAACCGAAGACCGCATTGCGGCATTGGAGAAGCTGGAAGCGCGTTGGGAGGCCCACTCTACATAAGGGCTTTGGCGATGCGCGGCAGCCGCGCCTTTTTCAACAACCCGCGCATGTCCCATTGCTTGCCAGACAGGCGATTGGCATCACCCAGAACCTTGGCGCCAACCTGCGCCACCCCGTCCGGATCAATGCGCCAGAACCCATGCAGAAAACTGTCAGGGTCAATCCGTTCAAGACCTTCCTCGGCCAATTCTCGACGTGGAAAATCCTTGGCATTCAAGGTGATAATCGCCTCAGCTGATGTGGATATGCCTGTGGACAAAATGTGGATATCATTTGGGTCCGGCAGCCAAAGCCGCGCCTCAAGACCTGGCGTGGGGGCGGCTTCGGCCTTGGGCCAGTCAGCGCGCAGCAAGGCGATCTCGGCATCGGCCTGAACCTGCCCGGTTGGTCCAAGCTTCACTGACGCGCGGCGCCATTCTTCTAATATCCGCGCTGACCAGACCGGCGTGAAATGGCCCAGCCCGGCCACCCCCAGCAACATCGCGCGCATCACCGTGGGAAACAGCACGCAGGTGTCCAGAACCACCTTCACAGCCGAAAGAACAACGCCTTGAGATAGCCGCTTTCGGCCAGTTGAATCAGTTGCGGGTGGTCCGCCCCGGCAAACCCGGTGTGGATCAGCTGTGCCTCGCGTCCGGTTTTATCAAGGCCCCGGCCAATGCCACGCCCGCAAGCTTTGCGAAAGCGCGACAGATCAACCGCATGTGAGCAGGAACACAACACCAGATACCCGCCCGGTGCCACCAGCGGGGCCGCCAATCGGGCCAGACGTTCATAGGCGCGCAACCCGGGTTCCATCGCCTTTTTTGACGGGGCAAAGGAAGGGGGGTCGCAGATCACCAGATCATAGGTTTCGCCTTCAGTGGCCAAGGCTGCAAGTGTTTCAAAGGCGTCGCCCTGCCGCGTGGCAAAGCGATCCGCCACACCGCTGGCGGCGGCCCCTTGATTTGCCAGGTCCAGCGCCGGGGCCGAGCCATCGACCGCCAAAGCCGACCCGGCCCCTTGCGCCAAAGCCGCCAAGGCAAAACCACCAACGTGGCTGAAGACATCAAGCACCCTCGCACCCGGTGCGACCGGTGCGACCGGTTGGACCAGTCGGGCCGCAAAGGCGTGATTGGGGCGCTGATCAAAGAACAACCCGGTTTTCTGACCGCCCAGAAGGTCGGCCATATAGGTGGCACCGTTCATTTCCACTGGCACGGCGGTGTCGGGGGCCACCCCGTGCAACACGGTCGGCACATCGTCCAGCCCTTCCAGACCACGCGCCCGACCCGAGGCGTTTTTCAATACGTTGGCCACACCGGTTACCTGCACAAGGGCGCGGGTCAGAACCTCAAGGTGGGCTTCGGCCCAGGCCGCATTTGGCTGGATCACGCAAGTATCGCCAAAGCGGTCGATCACCACGCCCGGAAATCCATCAGCTTCGGCATGGATCAGCCGGTAGAATGGCGTATCGAACAGGGTCTCGCGCAAGGCAAGCGCGCGGGCCAGACGGGTTTCAAACCATGTCAGATCAAGGCGCGCCGCGATATCGCGGTCCAGCACCCGGGCGATGATACCCGAGTCTGGCGTCACCGCCACCAGCGCCATAGGCACGCGGTTAGCATCCTCCAACACGGCCAGTGTGCCGGGAACAAGGGCGCGGGTGCGCCGGTCAGTGACCAGATCATTGGCATAGACCCACGGGTGCCCGTGACGGATCTGGCGGGCGTCAGCCTTGGGTTTCAGGCGGACCACCGGGCGGTCAGTTGGGCGGGGCGTTGATACGGAATCGTTCATACCGTCCTCTTAGAGGGAATGCTGGTGCGGGGAAAGGTCGGGTGGGTAAAACTCAGGTATCCCGGCGGTTTCCGTGAGCCCGTCAGATTGCTTCACTCATTCTCCGCCAAATTCTGCTCTTCCAGATCGGCCTCGATCGCCACTTCCTGCGCCCATTCCGCCGCCAGCGGCGAGGCACCCGGGTACATTGCTGTCATGGTGCCGGTATTTTCGGACGACACCGAAGGACGACGCGTGGTGCGCCAGGCGGCATAGGCGCACAGCGCAAACAGCAACACCGCCATGACCAGGAAAAAGCCCGGTGGACCGAACACGCCAGTGCCCATCAGATAGCCAACCACCAAAGGTCCGGCAATCGCGCCAAGGCCGTTGATGAACACCATGCCGCCGGCCGCTGCGGCCATATCATCGTGCTCCAGGAAATCATTGGTATGGGCAAGCAACAGGGAATATAGCGGCCCGGTCATGCCGCCGATGACAAACCCCACCACCAAAAGTCCATATAACTGCCCACTCAGGAACATCCCCGCCACAGCACCGGTGCCACCGATGGCGGCCACACCCATGATCAGAACCCGCCGGTCACTGCGGTCCGACAGCCAGCCAAGCGGGAATTGCAACAGCACGGCACCGATATAAAAGCTGGCGACAAAGGCGGAAATCTGGCCCAGGCTCATCCCGGCTTGTGCGGCATAAACCGCGCTCATGCCAAATTGCGCGGCAAATACGCCGCCCAACAGGAACATGCCGGCCACGCCCAGCGGAGAAATCCGCGCGATCTGACGCAGGCTCATACGTTTGGCGGTATCAAAGGCCGGGGTGGGCGAGATCGACAACAGGATCGGCGCGAACGAGATCGAGATCACCACCGAGGCCAGCACAAAGGTTTCGTACCCCGAAGGATCACCGACCAGCAGCAACCCTTGGGCCGAAACGATGCCGACCATCTGCACGATCATGTACAAAGACAACGCCTGACCGCGGTTATCATTGTCGGCGGCGTTGTTCAGCCAGCTTTCGGCCGTCACATACACGCCGGAAAAGCAAAACCCGATGACCACCCGGCCAATAAACCATGCAGTCGGGTTGGCAAAGGCCGGATACAGGATCATCACCGCCGAAATGAACGAAGCAAGGGCTGCAAACACCCGCACATGCCCGACCCGGCGGATCAGATCCGGGGCCATGCGCGACCCCCCCAGAAAGCCGATGAAATAGGCCGACATGACGAATGACATCTCGACGGTGGAAAACCCTTCGATGTCGCCGCGCACGCCCAGCAACGTGCCTTGCAGCCCATTGCCAACCATCAACAGGCCCATGCCCAACAGCAGCGCCCAGGAGCTGGTCAAAACCTGTATCATCGCGGGGGATCCTTCGTGTCTTTCGTGTTGCTTTGCTTTAGCGCGGCACAACCATCAAGACTGACATGTCAACGACATCACAGGAGTCGTATTTGGCGTCGTATTTGACTTTGCGCTTTGGCCTCAACCTGCGGGCGGGATCAGCAGCGAAGCATCGCCATAGGAAAAGAACCGATATTCTTGGCGCAGGGCGTGGGCGTAGATTTCCTTGACCCGCGCCTGTCCCATCAGGGCCGACACCAACATCATCAGGGTCGATTTGGGTAAATGAAAATTGGTCATCAGCGCATCTGTCACCTGAAACTCAAAGCCGGGATAGATAAAGATATCCGTCTTACCTTGCCAAGGCGCGATTGCACCGCTTTTTGCCGCCGTCTCGATCAATCGCAAAGCGGTGGTGCCAACCGGAATGATACGCCCACCGCGCGCCTTGGTGGCGGCAATCTCGCGCGCCGCCTGCCCACTGACCTCGCCGCGTTCAGCGTGCATTTTATGCAGGCTTACATCGTCAACCTTGACCGGCAGAAAGGTGCCCGCCCCCACGTGCAGGGTGACATAGGTAAAATCCACGCCTTTGGCGCGAATCTGCGCCAGCAGGCCGTCATCGAAATGCAGCGAGGCCGTGGGCGCAGCCACAGCCCCCGGCGCACGGGCAAACACAGTCTGATAATCCGTCATGTCCTGCGCATCCGCCGGGCGGCGCGCGGCGATGTAGGGTGGCAAGGGCATCATCCCGACCCGCTCAAGGGCCGCATCAAAATCATCGCCCGTCAGATTGAACCGTAAGGTTCCCTGCCCGTCCGCCACTCCAGTCAGCGTCGCGCAAAAGCCGTCGTCAAACGCCACGTCTTCGCCGACCTTCAGCTTTTTCAACGGTTTGATCAATGCAGCCCAGTCGCCGTCGGCACGCGGTTCCAACAAGGTGACTTCGATTGCCGCCGATACCGGCCCTTGCGCCGAGGCCCGGTGCCGTCGCCCACTTAAACGCGCAGGGATCACGCGCGTATCATTCAACACCAGCCGGTCACCGGGGCGCAGCCAATCCGGCAGGTCGCGCACAAAAGCGTCAGTGATTGCGCGCGCGCCATCCGCCACCAACAGGCGCGCCGCAGGGCGCGGTTGGGTCGGCCGTGTGGCAATCAGATGGTCGGGCAGGTCAAAGTCGAAATCGCTAAGGTTCATAAACAGCGCTATAGGGCGCGCGCCATGCGGTAACAAGCGACTTGACCGTCTCGACGACCCGTAGGGTGTGCTTTCAGCGCACCGTCCGCCAAACAGAAAGGCGAAATAGGCCTCAACGACCATCATAGGGGTTTGAATTGACCCCAGTACCCTCTTCGATTTCACGCCGAAATGCCGCTCTGCCGCCTTCCGGCTTTGGCGGTGTTTTGCGAAACACCTCGCGCAGCAACCCCGGCGCCAGCCCGGACAGCGGGTTAACGGCCACATCCGGGTCTTCCGAGGTGCCACGCAATTTATAGCTGAACCCGATCAGCCCTTCGCCCTTGCGGGTCAGCACCGAGCCGATCGCATTGATCAGATAAATTGGCGAAATCACCCCCTGCATGTCCAGCACCCCGCTGGGCACATCGTAATACCCATCCATCGACAGGCCCATTGACGGCCCTTCGGCACTGCTTTGATACAGCACCAGTTGCTTGGGGCCGAGCCGGAAATTCGCCTCGACCTTGAGAAAGTGAATGCCCTTCCCGCCCAATTCGTCAATCAACCCGACAATTGACACCCCGTTGAGAATGGCGGCAATGGCTGGCGCGTCCTTGACCCTGGTATCGCTGACATCCAGCGCGCCGTCATATTGCTCGGGTCCGTTGTCCACCGGCACCAGCTTCAAAAGGAACGACCCACCCCGCGCCATGGTCAGCAGTCCGGCGGCGCGAAACACCGCACCGGCGTCATTAGCCTGTACCACAACCGTACTGCGGTCCCCCTTGGGGGTCAGCGTGCCGAACACCAGTGTCTGACCGTTCAATGACCCGTTGTAGGTGCCTGAAAATCCGCCATTGGCGCTGAACGTGCCTTTGAAGTCGTGCAAGGCGATGGTGTCAGTGACCTGAAGCCGGTTCAGGGCCACCTGCAAGGGACCGGTCTCGGTTGACCCGCCAGAGGACGCACCAAAATCGGTGTAGCGCAAATCAAACTTGCCGCCACGGATGCTAATGGCCGGGGCGGCATCGCCGCGCCCGACAATATCCACTGGCGCGTTCAGCCACCGGCCAATGCGCACGGACGAGAATGATGCCACGTCCAGCCCGCCACCGACCCGGTTGCTGACCTTACCTTTGGCCGTCAGCCCCGCGGCCTCGATCAGCAGATGGTCGATGCTGACCGTATCGCCAAACACCCCGTCGATCTCAAGCGTGCCAGTGCTGTTCTCGGATTTGCGCCAGGCCACCGGGGCCAGACGCAGGCCAACCCCCGCAAGGTCCGAGCGCAACGACATCACCGGCGCCTCGCCCCGGGCCAGTTCAACCGTAAAGCGCCCCGTGCCTTGGCCGAACACCGACCGGTCGGGCAGGCCGAGGTCAAACGCCTCAGCAGTGCGTTCAGACAGTTCGATATTACCGCTCAGCTGGCTGGTCTGGCTGGCATTGACGCCAATCTTGGCCTCCCACGTGGCGGTGACGGGCACCCCTGCAATACGGCCTGGACCGGATAATTTGACGTGGTCCTGGTCGCCCTCGATCTGCAATAGGGCTGCGTCAACGATAAAGCCCGGTACCAGCTTGTCGGACGTGATGTCGCGCACTGTGCCTCTATAATGATAGACCATTTCGTCAATCTGCACCCGATCTTTCAGCGGTAGGGACAAGGTGCCGGTGACCTGCGCCACCCCTTCGGCCACATCCACCGGCACCGGCGTGCCTTTCAGCACTTCCAATGGCTTGCGATTGAGCAGGGACAGCACCGCGGTGACCGGCCCCCGACCTTCAAAGCGGATAATTCCGGGGGCGGCCTTTTTGATCGTAGAGTCCGGGATAATGAACGAGGTGCCGCTGATATCTATTGCGCCACCTTGCTCGGCGACCACCTCGCCTTGCAGGGCGGTGACCACAAACCGGTCGTCCGACAGGGTGGCAAGGCCCGTGGCACTGGTGATCGGCGGCATCGTGTCAAGAAACTGAATGGTCGTGTCGCGAAAGCCAAAACCGAGGTTGATCACTGGTTTTTTTTGCCCTGCGCGCGCGCGTAAAGACAGGCTCATGTCATGGGCCATACCGCCACGCAGGTTCTTGGCCACCCAAATGCGTGGCTTTTTCACCACCGGGGTGGGCCATAATTCAAGCAACCGTTCAGTTTGCAACTGGTCAATCTGCGCGTCCAGCGCCAGGGTCCAGCCTTCGGGGGCGGCCGCAAGTTCGCCGCTGACCAACAGGTTCGACTGTTGGTCAGCGATGTGCATCTGGCCCAGTGTCAGGCGGAACGGGTTTAGTTGCAGCCGGAAATCTGCGGCCGCCCCGTCCAGAACCAAAGGTTCCGGGTATACATCCTTGGGGCTCAGGCTGATACCGCTAAGGGTGATCTGGCCGGTCAGGTCGCTGACCCCAGCTCCACTTTGTCCGGCCCCACTTTGTCCGGCTCCACTTTGTCCGGCTCCACTTGATCCCGTCGCAGTCTCTGGCCCATCCGCACCAAGCCATGCCCGCCCCGAACCGGTGAAACTGCCCCAGCCCGAAGACACAGACAGTTGGTCAAAATTCAGCAGGCCGGTATCCGGACTATAGGTGAAATAACTGCGCGCGCCACTGAACGGCACTGGGCGCGTCTGGTCGGTGGGCTGTAATACTCCCGCGCCAATCTGCAAGGTCGCGGACAGTGGCGCAAGCGTGCCATCCCCGTTGATGCCGCCGCGAAACGCGCCCGAGATCGGCGCGCGCAGCACATCCAGCCAGGCCAGCGCCACATTCTGGGCGGCGATGTCCTGGGCTGCGATATCTTCGACCAACAGGCCAAATTCGGCGGCGGCGTCACCAATTCGGCTGGCATAGCTCATCTCGATGGTGCTGGCGTAATCCCGCCCGCTAAGCAGGGAAAACCCGGCAGAAAGTTTAAGCTGATCCTTGTCGCGATCCAACCGGATGGTGCCGCCATCCAATGTCCAGGCGCGCCCCTTCAGGGCGTCTTCGTATTGCAGCGATATGGCCTGGATTTCGACCGACACAAGGGCGGCCAACTGTGGTTTCAAAAACAGCTGGTCCCATTGTTCGATCAATTGCGGCAAGCTGGCGGCCTGTTCGACCGGTGCTGTGCCCGCGCCGATCGACAGCGATACTTCGCCGTTACGGCCCCGGCGCAAACTGGCCAATGCGCCGCTTAGCACAATCTGTTTCGCCTGAAGTTGACCGCGCAGCAGCGGGCGCATGGCCAGCGCCGCCTCGGCCTCGCCCAATTGCGCGACTAACTGACCATCGCCGTCACGCAGCACCACATCGCGCAGCCGCACCCGAGGCCGCCAGCCACGGTCGATCACCATCGACACATTGCCGAATTCGATCTGCATTTCGCCCAAGACACGTTCAATCCGCGTCTCGACCCGCGCCCGCGCCCAGTCCGGCAGGTTCCAGCGCTGACCAAATACCGCCAGTATCGCCCAACCACCCAACGTTACCAAGATTACAAAATACGCGATTTTGCGCACAAAATGGTGCAGGAACCGCCAGATCAGCCCGCGTTCAGATACCCCGCTTGCAGGCTCGGCCGCAGGGGTCGGCACAGCAGTTGGTGCAGGGCCATTGGACTCGGCTTTATGAGACTTAAGATCAGTCACGGTTTCATATGCTATCAAATGTCAGTTTTAAGTCTTTTGTATTTCCTGTAGTACATAACTATGGAATTTACTTTGTTTTTACAGCCCCGGAGATGCCTTTAATGCTTGATATAGCCGATCCCGCGCCAAATTTCACTTTGCCACGCAATGGAGGCGATGATGTGAGCCTTGCAGCCCTGAAAGGTGGGCCGGTGGTTCTGTTCTTTTATCCACGCGATGATACCCCGGGCTGCACCAAGGAATCCATCGGCTTTTCAGCAATGTTGCGGACTTTCGCCGATAAAGGCGTTTCGGTGTTTGGTGTCTCAAAAGACAGCGTCACCAGTCACGAGGCATTTGCCGCCAAACATGACCTAACCGTCCCGCTGTTGTCGGATGAAAGTGGGGCAGTATGTGAGGATTATGGCGTTTGGCTGGAAAAGAACACCTTTGGCAAGACGTATATGGGCATTGAACGCAGCACCTTTCTGATCAACGCCGACGGCAATATCGCCCGGGTCTGGCGCAAGGTCAAAGTAGCCGGTCACGTCAAAGAGGTGCTGGAGGCAGTCCGCCGCTTATGACGACAAGCCTTGCGGACATGGCGATGGAGGTGCTGGAAACCTCGGATGGGCGGGCCAAGACCGCCCTGTCGCTTTGTCATGCCGAAGCTTGGGTCAAGTCTCGCCAAGAAGATGCCAAAGCGATCCCCGTGGGAACAGCTTTGCCACCCGACCACCCTGCCCGCCCCGAGCGGCCCGAATTGCTGTCACCGCGTGACGTACCAAAACGCCGCCCGGGAACTGAGGCTGGCCGGATCGCGCTATTGCATGCGGTGGCGCATATCGAACTGAACGCCGTCGACCTGCACTGGGATATCATCGCCCGCTTTGGCCATATCGACATGCCGATGGGGTTTTATGACGACTGGGTCAAGGCGGCGGCAGACGAATCCAAACATTTCAATCTGATGTGCGACTGTCTTGAAGCACTTGGCAGCCACTATGGCGCGCTTGGTGCGCATGCCGGAATGTGGCGCGCAGCGACTGATACGGCGGATGATCTGATGGGTCGTCTGGCCGTGGTGCCCATGGTGCTTGAGGCGCGCGGCTTGGATGTGACGCCGGGCATGATCAAGATATTCGCCCAGGCAAAGGAAACCCAGGCGGTTGAGGCACTGAATGTGATCTACGCCGAAGAAGTGGCGCATGTGGCCTATGGATCGAAATGGTTCCACTTTCTGTGCGGGCGCGAAAATATCGACCCGAAAGAGACCTTTCACGCGCTTGTCCGGCGCTATTTCCATTCGCCCCTGCGCCCACCATTCAACGAAGAAAAGCGCGCCGAGGCCGGTATTCCACCTGATTTCTATTGGCCGCTTACCTCTGATCCGCCCTGAGGCCCGATCTAATGTAAGCGCGCCACATCCAAATCTAGTGGCCAACACCACCTGCCAACATATTGATATCGGCGGTTTTCTGCCACCACCGCAGCATTTCCGCTGCATATTCGCACAGCTTGATCAAAGTCCGGTCAACGGGGTTGCCCAAAAGCCACCGCAGCGATATTTAACCCCCAAGGTGCCGGGCGACCGCCGAGAAATCGACGGGGGCGAGCGCCGATATTGGGATGGGACAAGGAAAGACGCGTGCGTACACGTCTGGCAATAAAACTTCACGGCCTGCTGGAAAAACATTTTCCCGAGCGACGGCTGTTTCTTAAATCTGATACCGACACGCGGTTTATCCGGCTCAGGCCGGAAACCCAGTTGATGGCATATGTCGGCACCTCAGCGGTGGTGGCCTGGGCCATTCTGTCGACCGCCGTGTTGCTGATGGACAGCATCGGGTCAGGCAATTTCCGCGAACAGGCCAAACGCGATCTGACCACCTATCAGGACCGGCTGAACACCATGTCAGCACAGCGCGACGAGCGCGCCGCCGAGGCGTTGGCCGCGCAATTGCGCTTTAACGCGGCCCTGGCACAGATATCGGTGATGCAATCGGAACTTTTGGCCTCGGAAACCCGGCGGCACGAGCTGGAAACCGGCATCGACGTGGTCCAATCCACCTTACGAGACACTATGAAAGACCGCGAGGTCGCCCGCGACGCCTTGACCAGCCTGCAAGCCCAGAACGAAGACGAAAAAGCCATTTTGGCCGCCGCCTCAGTGGCCCCGACAACAATGGCGTTCATGACCGGCGCACTGGCAGATACGGCCGCCGAACGCGATCTGATCGAATCCGACGCTCAGGCGGCTCTGGAACAAAGCGCCGAGCTGAAGCATGAAATTCGGCTGATGATTGACCAGAACGACCAGATTTTCCGCCAGTTGGAAGAAGCGATGTCGATCTCGGTCGAACCATTGGACAAGATGTTCCGCCGCGCGGGCATGCCCACTGACCAGATCATCGAACAGGTGCGGCGCGGCTATAGCGGTCAGGGCGGGCCATTGACGCCCCTGTCGTTTTCCACCCGTGGCGAAGAACCAACCCCGGAAACGCTCCGCGCCAACCAGTTGCTGCAGCAGATGGACATTCTGAATCTCTATCGCATTGCCGCCGAAAAGGCGCCTTTTGCCTCGCCGACGCGCGCAGTTGTGCGCCACACCAGCCCGTTTGGCTATCGCCGTGATCCCAAAACCGGCGGGCGGCGCATGCACAAAGGTCAGGATTTCGCCGGTGCCCATGGCACTGACATCTTTGCCACCGCCGACGGGGTTGTGACCCACGCGGGCTGGCAATCGGGTTTTGGCCGACTGGTCAAGATCAAACATGCCTTTGGCATCGAAACACTTTATGCCCATAACACCAGTATTCGCGTGAAGAAGGGCCAAAGGGTCTCGCGCGGGGATCATATCTCTGATATGGGTAGTACTGGCCGGTCGACCGGCACGCATCTCCACTATGAAGTCCGGGTGAACGGAAAGCCCGTTAACCCCATGATATACATCAAGGCTGCACGCAATGTTTTCTAAAAGCAAGATCAACGACCCCGCCTCCAAGCCAAACGAAGCCGCCAAACCGGCCGCTCCCACCGCACCTGTGCCGACGTCCACTCCGGGTGAATTCAAGGCCAGCGCGCCAAAGCCAAAGCCGCCAGCGTCGTTGCTGTCGGCAGATCTGCATATCACCGGCAATCTCAAGACCAGCGGCGACATTCAGATCGAAGGGTCGGTTGATGGCGACATTCGCGCACATCTTTTGACGGTTGGCGAAAGTGCCACCATCAAAGGCGAGGTTTCGGCCGATGACGTGATTGTCAATGGCCGGGTCATTGGCCGGGTTCGCGGGTTGAAAGTACGCCTGACGGCAAGTGCACGGGTTGAGGGTGATATCATCCACAAGACCATCGCCATCGAAAGTGGTGCGCATTTCGAAGGCTCGGTTCAACGTCAGGATGACCCGCTGAACCCGGGAAAATCTGCGCCTGTGGCAGCCGCAACACCTAAGTAATCCACCCTTTCCAAGGGTTATTCCGGGCGGGCAAAAGGCGATCTTTTGGCCCGCCCGGGTCTTACCGGACCTTCTTGCTGAACTTTGACGGCCTTCGTTTTCAACCCGTCGACCACGAAAATTATGTTTCCTTTTTTGTCGTCTTTGCGGCCTGGTGGATTGATGTGATATTTGACGACGATCTCGCCTTTGGGGCCGGGATCGTTCTTTTTCAGGCCCAGTTTGTAGGAATAGGATGCCGTCACCTTCAGATTGGCAACCGCCATTGGCGATATGGTCAGATCGGCAATGAGCGTGGCCGATTGCAGAATGCACTGCGGCAAGAACTTGTAGGTTTTGAAATCAACCGCCAGCGTGACCTGAAGGGTCACGCCAAGATCGTCGAATTTGACCGTCTTCTTTAGCGTGCGCGGGACTTTGGTGGCCGTGCCTGCCTCTTTGATGATTCCCTTGAAGAACTTTAATTTCTTGGAGCTGTCCTAGATAATCACTAATGGGGTTATCTGGGACAGCCCCTACAAATAATGCACTCACTAAGGGTGATCTGTTTTGCAATCTTATCTGTCGTGTTTTTGCACAACACGGTTTTTGCCGAAAAGCATGTGGCGTTGGTCATTGGAAACGATGCCTATGAAAACGTGACGCCATTGCAAAAAGCCACCAATGACGCCGGGGCCATTGCCGAGACTTTAAGCACGCTGGGTTTTGAAGTGATTGTCAGCAAAGACGCTACACGGCGGGAAATGAACCGTCGGTTGCAGGAATTTCCGGCGCTTGTTTCGCCCGGAGATGTGGCCCTTTTCTATTACGCCGGGCATGCAATCGAAATCGCTGGTGAAAACTTTCTGTTGCCAACCGACATTCCCGGCGCCGCCCCGGGCAAGAGGCCTTTATCAAGTCCGAAGCCATTGGTTTGCATTGCGCTAAGGGCTCCCTCGCCGGACCCGTCCGTTGGTGTAGTAGGGTGGGTGAAGACCCACGTGCCCCGCCGGAATGAAACCGGAGGCAAACGTGGGTTTTCACCCACCCTACACAAACCATTACCCCGCTGCGCGTGCCTGCCGGTTCTCGCGTAACGCTGACAGTTCCTCTGCCACCAAAAACGCCAGTTCCAGTGATTGGCTGGCATTCAGACGCGGATCGCAGGCGGTGTGATACCTTGCCGACAGATCCTCTTCCGATACGGCGCGAACACCGCCTGTGCATTCGGTCACATCTTGACCGGTCATCTCGAAATGCACACCGCCCGGCACGGTTCCTTCGGCCAGGTGGATGGCAAAGAATTCGCGTACCTCGCCCATAACCGCGTGGAATTGCCGGGTTTTATAGCCGGTGTTGGATTTGATCGTATTACCGTGCATGGCATCGCAGACCCAAAGCACATTTGCCCCCTCTTCGCGGACTGTCTGGATCAGCCGTGGCAGGTGATCACCGACTTTGCCCGCACCAAAACGGGCAATCAGCGTCAATTTACCAGCCTCGTTCTCGGGGTTCAGGCGGGCCATCAGCAGCTTCAGGTCCTCTGGTGTCATTGATGGCCCGCATTTAAGGCCAACCGGGTTCAGCACCCCGCGGGCATATTCCACATGTGCGCCATCCGGCTGACGGGTACGGTCACCGATCCAGATCATATGCCCGGACCCGGCCAGCCAATTGCCAGTCAGGGAATCCTGCACCGTCAGCGCCTCTTCGTATTCCAGCAGAAGGGCTTCGTGGCTGGTATAGAAATCAACCGTCGACAGGGTGTGCGCAGTGTCCTGATTGACCCCGGCCGCTTTCATGAAATCAAGTGTGTCGGTGATGCGATTGGCCAGGGCGCGATATTTCTCGGCCTTTTCACCGGTGGTGAATCCAAGTGTCCAGGAATGCACCTGATGCACATCCGCATAGCCACCGGTCGAGAACGCCCGCAACAGGTTCAAGGTCGCGGCGGCCTGGGTATACGCCTGCAACATCTTGGCCGGGTTAGGTATGCGCGCCTCTGGTGTGAACGGCAGGTCGTTGATGATATCACCCCGAAAGCTTGGCAGTTCAACGCCGTCGATCACTTCTGTCGGGGCCGAACGCGGCTTGGCGAATTGCCCGGCCATGCGGCCCAGCTTGATCACCGGCACTTTGGCACCGTAGGTCAGCACCATCGCCATTTGCAGCATCACCTTAAAGGTGTCGCGGATATTGTTGGCGCTGAATTGTTCAAAGCTCTCGGCGCAATCGCCACCCTGAAGCAAAAACGCCTCGCCGCGCGACGCGGCACCCAACGCTTCCTTCAGGCGGCGGGCCTCTCCGGCAAAGACCAATGGCGGATATTTCGACAATTGTGTTTCGACGGCATTCAACGCGCCCGCGTCGGTATACTCGGGCATCTGAACCCGTGGGAATTCACGCCAGTTCGATTTTTGCCACTTGGTCATAACCCTGGTCTCCAAATGATAGGTCTAATGATAGGTCTTATGATAGGTTTGAAAGGCTTCTATACTAAGGCCCGGACAACATGACCATATCAGAAATTTGCCTGTCCGCGTGGCATTTTACAACACGCCGCTTGACGGAATCAAAAACCTCTGAAAAAGCTTGATTAAGCAAGTGGCAAAATTGGCCTGCTTGACTGTCAGTTTAGGATTTCCTGCCATGCCAGAGCAGCTTCAACATGTTGATGTGGATGCCACATCCACCAAGCCAAAGCGGTTTGTATTTGTGCTTCTGGATCAGTTCTCGATCCTGTCGTTTGCCTCGGCGCTTGATTGTTTGCGTATTGCCAACCGGATGAGCAATAAAACCCTGTATTCCTGGACCATTATCGGCGAAGGCGGCGAAGAGGTCAGCTGTTCTGCCGGGACGGTTTTCAAACTGGATGCAGACCTGGGAGAGCTTTTGCGCGACGACATCGCCCTGATTTGCACCGGCGCCGAGGTGCAACGGGCCACCACCAAACGATTGCTGGGCTGGGTGCGGCGCGTAGCCCGCCAAGGGGTCAAAATTGGCGGGTTGTGCACCGGGGCCTATGTGATGGCCAAGGCCGGATTGCTGGACGGTAGAAAGGCGACGATCCATTGGGAGAATTCGGACAGCTTTGTCGAGGAATTTGACGAGATTGAACTGACCAAGTCGGTGTTTGTGATTGATGGCACGCGGATGACCACCGCCGGTGGGACATCTTCGATTGACCTGTTGTTAAAGCTGATCGCCGATGAATATGGCGAAGAACTGGCCAATGCGGTGGCTGATCAGATGATCTATAGCTCGATCCGGACCGATCAGGACACCCAGCGCCTGTCGGTGCCAACCCGGATTGGCGTGCGTCATCCTAAACTGTCACAAGTGATCCAGATGATGGAAAGCAACATCGAAGAACCGATCAGCCCGTCGATTCTGGCCAAGGACGTCGGCATGTCAACGCGCCAGTTAGAGCGGCTGTTCCGGCGCTATCTGAACCGCTCGCCCAAGCGGTATTATATGGAACTGCGGCTGCAAAAGGCCCGGAACCTGCTGATGCAAACGGATATGAGCGTGATCAATGTGGCCTTGGCCTGCGGCTTTGCCAGCCCGTCGCATTTCTCAAAATGTTACCGGGCGCATTATGATACGACGCCGTACCGCGAACGCGGCAGTCATGCGGCGCGGCTGTCGATCTGAGGCCTTTGAATTAGCCTTTCGAAGATCTTAATCGCGGGTCGTGCCATTGCCCCGGACAAGGTATTTGAAACTGGTCAGCTGGGTTGCCCCGACGGGGCCGCGGGCGTGCAGTTTACCGGTGGCAATGCCGATTTCCGCGCCCATACCAAATTCACCGCCATCCGCAAACTGGGTCGAGGCGTTGTGCATCAGAATGGCGCTGTCGAGATGTTTGAAAAACTGGTCGGCGGCGGATTGGTCTTCGGCAAGGATGCAATCGGTGTGGTTTGAGCCGTGCAGGCGGATATGATCAATCGCTTCTTCAATGTTTTCAACAGGTTTCGCGGCGATGATCATGTCGAGAAATTCCTGACCCCAGTC
>DAOUQK010000064.1 GCA_030625695.1 Paracoccaceae bacterium
TTCGGGCGAGCCGAACATCACGCCGATCTTCATGCGGATCTGGTTGATGAAAATCACCATGCAGTTGGATTTGCTGATCGAGCCGGTCAGCTTGCGCATCGCCTTGCTCATCAAACGCGCATGCACGCCGACGCTGGCATCGCCCATTTCGCCTTCCAGTTCCGACTTTGGCGTCAATGCGGCCACCGAATCGATCACGATCATGTTCACGGCCCCGGAACGCACCAATGTATCAGTAATCTCAAGCGCCTGTTCACCGGTATCGGGTTGCGAAATCAGCAGTTCATCAACGTCGACGCCCAGCTTTTGCGCATAAAGCGGGTCAAGCGCGTGTTCGGCATCAATAAACGCACAAACGCCGCCGGTTTTCTGCCGCTCGGCCACGCAATGCAGCGTCAGTGTCGTCTTGCCCGAGCTTTCCGGCCCATAAATCTCAACAACCCGCCCCATCGGCAGACCGCCAATTCCCAGCGCGATATCCAGACCCAATGAACCGGTCGAACTGGCCTCGATCTGTTGCACGGCACCGTCATCGCCCAACTTCATGATCGAGCCTTTGCCGAACTGCCGTTCAATCTGGGCCAGCGCACTGTCCAGCGCCTTTTGTTTGTCCGAATTTTTCTTGCTGGTCATCGTCAAAAGATCCGCCATGTTCCTGTTCACCTTTCATTATGTGTCACACCCGACCCCGGGCGGCAATCACTGCTTTGTTCGCTTTATGTTCCTTTTAGATCAAAAAGGGAACATTTAATAAAATTATTTCCACCTCACTGTTTCGCAATTGAGTTAACACAAGGTTTACGGCAGGTTAATGATTGAAGATAAACTACGGACAGATAGCTAAATGCTTGTTTTTTATAAAGAACGTCTGGTGATCTTGTCGGTTCCCAAGACCGGCACCACGGCATTGGAGGCGGCGTTTCACGACCGCGCAGATATTGTTGTGGCGAACCCACCGGACTTAAAGCACGCTTCGATCTATCGCTATAACCGATTCTTTCGGCCGATGTTTGACAAAGTATGCAACGCCAAAATGGAAACAGTGGCGGTGATCCGCGAGCCGGTCAGCTGGCTGGGCAGCTGGTATCGCTATCGTCGCCGCCCTTCAATGAACGGGCATCCAAACGCCACACATGACGTCAGTTTTGAGGAATTTGTCCAGGCATATGTGCGTGGAAATCCACCACCTTTTGCCAAAATTGGCAGTCAGGTCCGGTTCATTGATCCGCGAGATCACGGGCCCGATGTTACCCATCTGTTTCGGTATGAAGAGCCTGCACGGTTGCGCCAGTTTCTAACCGAACGCCTGGGGGCGATGCCGGAATTAACCCGCCAGAATGCCTCGCCAGAGATGGCGTTGGAATTATCGGCCAAAGCCGAGCAGAAATACCGCAAAAAATGCGCCGAAGAGTTTGCGCTTTACGATTCGATTGACTGACCAACCTGCATTTTCGACGGTTTTCGACTGGGATTCCGGTCTTTTGGCGATTTTATTGGCGGGGATTTTCCCGCTTCACTGCACCTGTTCCGGGTGCATTTGTTGATGAACAATATCCGTTAACTGATTGAGGGAAAACGGTTTAGGCAAAAAATTTGCATTGGAAACATGCGGTTTATTATCGCCAAATGCGCCTTCTGCATAACCTGAGACAAACACCACCCGCACATCGGGGCGGGTTTTCAATGCTTCGCGCACCCATGTCGGCCCATCCATGCCCGGCATGACCACATCCGTCACAAACACATCCACATTAAGCGACGGATCTTCCAATGTGCGCAACGCATCCTCGGCCGATTCGGCCTCAAGCACAGTATACCCGCGCAGCCGCAGTGCCCGCGAGGCAAAGGCCCGCACCGGTGCCTCGTCTTCGACCAGCAACACCACCCCTTCGCCCTGCTGTGGCGCAACCGGCGTTTTACGCACCGGTGCAGCCAACTGTTTTGTCTCGACCGCCTCATGAGTCGGGAAATACAGGATGAATTCGGTGCCACTGCCCACTACACTGTCAACAAAGATGAACCCGCCGGTCTGCTTGACGATGCCATAAGCAGTGGACAGGCCCAGTCCAGTGCCCTCTCCGACCCGTTTGGTGGTAAAAAACGGCTCAAATATCTTGTGAATCTTGTCCGGAGGGATGCCGGTACCATGGTCCGTGACCCGCAAGGTTACATAGTCACCGGGCGGTACCGTCGCCCGGTCCCGTGTAAGCGGTTGATCCAGTGTCACAATTTCCGTTTCAATCCGGATTTCTCCACCATCAGGCATGGCATCGCGGGCGTTGACCACAAGGTTCATCAACACCTGTTCCAACTGCCGCTTGTCCGCCCGGATCGCGCCCAGGACTGGCTCGTGACTAAGCGTCAGGGTTACTTTTTCACCCACCAACCGGTTCAGCAGATGGGTCAGGTCGGCCAATGTATCGCGCAGGTCCAAAACCTCGGGGCGCAGGGTTTGTTTGCGGGAAAACGCCAGGAGTTGCCCAACCAAAGCGGCGGCGCGATTGGCGTTCTCATTGATTTGAACAAGGTCGCCATAGTCCTGATCACCCTGATCATGGCGTAACAACAACAGGTCGCAATGGCCTGATATTGCGGTCAAAAGGTTGTTGAAATCATGTGCCACACCGCCCGCCAACTGGCCAATCGCCTGCATTTTCTGACTTTGCACAAACTGTGCTTCGAGGGTCTTCAATTCGGTCGCGTCATTCAGCATCGCCACCAACACGGTTTTGCCTTCTTCTTTAACCGGGCTAAGTGTGACCTGAACAAAAACCTCTTTATCTTCGCGGGCCAGGCGCAGAAACTCTGATTTGGTTGCAGATTTGCCTTTGGCAGCCTCATCCAGCCAATCGGAAATCGCCCGGCCCAGCCCCTCCATCACCTGCCCCAATAACATCCCGACCTTGGCTTTTTTTCCCAACAAACGGGCCGCCTGGCCGTTGATTTTCAGAATATCTCCGGTTGTAGCAACCTTGATCATCGGTACAGGCAAAGAATCAATTGCGGTCGGGATGGCGGCGTCAAACCCATCCGGAACTGGCAGTAAAAACAGTTCTCTTCGCCCGCCTGAAACCTCAAATTCCACTAAATTAACATTCACTTTCCCTTCCAAAGTATTGATAATGTTCACTTCACCAGGGCGTAACGGTAAGGTTTCGAAAAGCCGGTCAATCGCCTTAACGCGTTCTCCGATCAAACCTCTTGCGGCGTCGTTCATGAACAATACAGCACCCGACCGCCCCACCGTCAGCATCGGCATCGGAATTGCATCCCCCCCGCGCCCCGGACCGCCCCGGTCGGGCATTTCTTCTATTCGCCATAAAAACTCTTGCTTGGAGCGTGCGTGATTGCCAAACCAATGACGACCAAGCCGATGCACAGCAAGCCGCATGTGCCCTGCGCGCGTGACCACATCTTCGCGCGCCGCACCATCTTTGCGCGCGCGCCCCTGCAAGCGGTACAAAACTGCCGAAGGGTTGGCAAATACGGCCCGCAATGTGCCGGCCAGAGTGTCACTTTTGGTATCTTTGAACCGGCTGTTGGCCGCGTCGTTACTGGCCTGAACCTCACCATCCTCATCAGTTACAAAGCTGGGAACCGCATCTTTCTCAATGAAGCCCGCCAACAATTGCGAAGCCAGATACCGTGCCCTGCGTTGCATCTGCGCACGCGCCATCAGCAACAGCGCCACCAGAATCAGGGTCGCACCACCTGCTACCAACCCAACTGCCACGAGGTCCGGGACCTGCACCCAAAATCCTGCCGCCACACATGCCGCCCCCAGCCCCAACGCCAGTCCCGCCCGCGCCCTAATGGGCAATTGCACGGGTATTTGGAATTCTGACGACTCTTGTTGGACAGTCACAAAAAGGCTCCGGATTCGGGAATCGCTCGCTCTATATCTCGCAGAGAAATGGTTAAGCTGAGCCTAACACAGGGCATTTCCCCCATAGGGAGAATACCTTTGTTGTTATTCCCGCGTCAAGTGAGCTGTATAAAATCCATCCGCACTGTCCTGAAGTGGCCAATTTTGTTGCAAATTGACCTGCCATTGTGGGGACTCCGTTATAAATCCAGCGATCTGACCGGCATTTTCAACGTCCAGAACCGAACAGGTCGCATAGGCAATGACCCCGTTATTGGCGGTTAATTTAGTCACCTGCCGCAGAATATCGCGTTGAATTCCCACCAATTCGTCCAGCCGCGTTTGGGTCAGCGCCCATTTACCCTCTGGCGCGCGCCGCCATGCACCACTTCCCGAGCACGGCGCGTCACACAGCACCAGATCAAAAGGGGCAGCATCATTCAGATCGGCCGTGGCAAGCGTCTGAACGGTAACGCCCGCCCGCGCGGCCCGCTCCTCAAGATCAGCCATGCGTTGTGGTGCAATATCATGCACCGACAAGTCGATCTTCGCCTGTGCGGCCATTGCCAGCGCTTTGCCCCCGCCCCCGGCACAATAATCCAGCACCCGCATTCCGGGACGCAGCGGCAGGGCCTGAACCACCGCCTGACTGGCGGCGTCCTGCAATTCGACCAACCCGTCCAGATAGGCCTGTGAGTGGCGAATGCGCCGGGCCCCGGTGTGAATGATCAAGGCGGTTTCGACCTGCGCGTGCGGCGTGCCTTCGATCCCGTCACTGGCCAAAGCTGCGATCGCCTGATCACGATCAGCCTTAAGCGTATTGACCCGAAGATACACAGGCGCGCGGGATTGCAAGGCGGCGGCGGCCTCGGGTATGGCCTGAAACTGCGGCCAAAGCCAATCGGGGATATCGAGGCGTTCAGCACCCGGCCCCGGCGTGTGACCGGCCTGACTTTCTTCGTCACTCAAAACCGCAGGGGAATAGGCCAGCCCGGAAAAACTCTCGTCAGGGTTCGCGCCTGCCCGCCGCAATGCCCCGATCATCAATCCCCGCCCGCTCAGCGCACCGCCAAGGGCGCCGTCAGACCGGCGTCGGCGCAACGCCTCAAACACCAGATCACGCACCCCAGCCCGGTCCTTGGACCCGGCATAACGCGCGCCACGGGCCCAGCGGGTCAGGCATTGTTCAACCGCCGCCCCGTCAAGGTAAAGGTCAAGCACATCAATGGCGGCGGCAATCCGCGCGGCAGGTTTCATGACTGGGGCCTCAACATCTATATACCCCGATAATTCGGGCTTTCCCGGGTGATCTGCACATCATGCACATGGCTTTCCTTCAGCCCGGCACCGGTGATCCGGACAAATTCACAGTTCCGGCGCATTTCATCCACTGTCGCACAACCGGTATAGCCCATGGCCGCGCGCAGCCCGCCGACCAGTTGATGAATAACCGTGCCGGCGCTGCCTTTATAGGGCACCTGACCTTCAATACCCTCGGGCACCAGCTTGTCACTGGCCGCGTCCTTTTGAAAATACCGATCCGCCGACCCCCGCGCCATCGCCCCAAGCGAGCCCATGCCCCGATAGCTTTTGAAACTACGACCCTGATACAGGATGACTTCGCCGGGCGATTCATCCGTGCCCGCAATCATACTGCCCACCATGGCGCATGAGGCGCCGGCGGCAATCGCCTTGGCAAAATCACCGGAATATTTGATGCCGCCATCGGCAATCACCGGAATGTCACCCGCCGCCGCCGCTGAATCTAAAATTGCCGTCAACTGCGGCACGCCCACGCCTGCCACCATCCGTGTGGTGCATATGCTGCCCGGACCAATGCCAACTTTGACGGCATCGGCGCCGGCACCGATCAACGCCTTCACCGCCTCACCAGTGGCCACATTGCCAGCCACAATCTGCACCTCATTGGACAATTCCTTGGCCCGTTTAACCGCTTGGGCCACACCGATGGAATGACCATGGGCGGTGTCGATCACGATCATATCAACCCCGGCATCGACCAAGGCTTGCGAACGCTCAAACCCGGCATCGCCCACAGTGGATGCCGCCGCCACCCGCAAACGGCCCAACTGGTCTTTGCAGGCGGTCGGGTTAAGAACGGCCAATTCCGTATCTTTGAAGGTCAGCAATCCAGTCAGTTTGCCTGCGCCATCGGTAATCAACAGCTTTTCAATCCGACGCGCCTTCATCAGGCTGATCGCCTCGTCGCGATCCGCAGGCTCATGCAGAATGGCCAGATTATCATGACTCATCATCACCCGCACCGGGGTTGCATCGTCACTGGCAAAGCGCATGTCGCGGTTGGTTACAATGCCCACGACACGACCAATATCGTCCACCACCGGAAAACCCGTCACATTATAGCGCTCGCTCAATGTTTTGGCATCCGCCAACGTCTGATCGGCACGCAAAGTAATCGGATTATAGACAATGCCCGATTCGAACCGCTTAACCCGGCGCACTTCCTGGGCCTGTGCGGCAATATCCAGATTGCGATGCACGACGCCCATGCCACCGGCCTGCGCCATGGCAATCGCCATCCGCGCCTCGGTCACCGTGTCCATCGCACTGGACAATAAGGGAATGTTCAAGGAAATCGACTGCGTCACCCGCGTCGCGGTATCCGCCCCCCCGGGCAGCACCGAACTGGCCGCCGGAACCAGAAGAACGTCATCAAAGGTAAGTGCCTCACGAATCTGCATAGTAACCCCTCATGCAAAAGCCCGTTTGACGGCCACCCTATGACACGCCCCCCCACCAGACAAAAGAGCCTTTCGTCAAAACAAACGCGCGCCCCTTCATCTTTGGTCCCTTAAATATCCCCGTCCCGTTGCCCGAAAGTGGTTTACTCTTCGCAAACCATGAGAGGGGAGGCTCCTAAACCATCCATCAGCACTGCCTTGACCATGTCACGCTCAACATCCGCCGTCACAAACGCCTGCCCCAACCCCCGCGCCAACACAAAATGCAGCTTGCCACCAATCATCTTCTTGTCCTGCGCCATCAACTCAACCAGCACGTCGGCCCCCGGCAATTCGCCGTCGATATCGCCAAGATCAACCTTCATTCCCATGGCCCGCAGATGCGCGCGAACCCGGCTTGGGTCTTCCTGCGAACACAACCCCATGCGCGAAGACAGTTCAAACGCCAAGGCACAGCCAATCGCCACCCCTTCGCCGTGCAGCAACCGGTCAGAATACCCCGTCGCCGCCTCCAGGGCGTGACAAAACGTATGGCCCAGGTTCAATAACGCGCGATCCCCCTGCTCGGTCTCATCGCGCGCCACAATGTCGGCCTTCATCTGCACCGAGCGCGCAACCGCCTGCACCCGCGCGTCCATGTCGCCTGCCGCCAGTGCCGGTCCATTTCCCTCAAGCCACTGAAAAAACTCAAGATCACCCAGCAACCCGTATTTGACCACCTCGCCATACCCCGACAGGAAATCACGCGATGTCATAGTCCCCAACACCTCAGTATCGGCCAAAACCAACACCGGTTGATGAAACGCGCCGATCAGGTTCTTGCCCTGGGCGGCATTGATCCCGGTCTTACCGCCCACCGAACTGTCAACCTGCGCCAGCAGGGATGTCGGTATTTGCACAAACCGCACGCCACGGCGCAACACGGCGGCGGCAAAGCCGACCAGATCGCCAATCACCCCGCCGCCAAAGGCCACCACCACATCGTTGCGCTCAACCTTTTGATCCAGTAGCCACGCCACCGCACGCTCAAACTCGGGCCAGCCCTTGGTCGCCTCGCCTGCGGGCAGGACCAGGGACGACATCGAAATACCCGCCGCTGCCAGCCCGTCACGCAAACTTTCAAGATGCAAAGCCGCCACGTTTTCATCGGTGATAACCACCACCTGAGGGCGATTCAAAAACGGCGCGATCCGAACACCAGCTTGTGTCAGCAGTCCCGGACCAATCACTACATCATAGGCCCGCGCCCCAAGTGGCACATGCACAGTTTTCAAACCTGTTGTCGACATATTCAACCTTTCAATACATCCGGGCGCGCGGCCAGCGCCGCCAATACCCGGTCAACCATCTGATCAATCGACGCAATCCCGTCGGACACCACCGTCAGATCCGCCTGGGCATAAAGCGGCACCCGCGCGTCATACAAAGCCTCCAACGTTGCGCGCGGGTCACTCGTGCGCAGCAGAGGCCGCGTGTCTTTGTGTTTGACCCGGTTCCAAAGCACGTCAATATCCGCCTTCAACCAGACCGACACGCCACGCTGCGAAATCATCGCCCGGTTTGCCTCGGCCAGAAACGCGCCGCCGCCGGTGGACAGGATGCAACGCTCCTCTCCCAGCAACCGCCGGATCACCTTGGTTTCCTTGTCCCGAAAAAACGCTTCGCCGTCGCGGGTGAAAATCTCGGGCACGCTCATGTTGGCCGCGGCTTCCATCTCGGCGTCACTGTCAAGGAACGGCACACCCAAACGCTGTGCCAAGGCCCGGCCAATCGCGGTTTTACCCGCCCCCATCATCCCCACCATCACCACCGTTTTTGACAGGTGATATGTGGCCGGGTTGACCGCATTTTGCTCAATTCCGCTCATTTGACGTTGAATGACGTGAAATTTCGCAAAAGGCCATATATAATCTGGACAAAAGCACAAAAGACCGAGGCAGAAAACCCCATGAGCCGACTTTTCAAGTACCTGATTTACCTTATTATTCTGGCCGTAATTGGTCTGATTGCCTATGCATATCTTGGCCCGTGGTTTGGCGTCGATTTCTCGGCTCCACAAAACCAGATAACCCTGCCGGTGGTTCTGGATGCAAATTAGGACCGCAATCCTTGCGTTGATACTGCCACTTGGTGCGGCCACCAATGCTCTGGCCGAAGCGCCCCTGTCGGTGATCGAATGGATCACCCAAAAGCCGCCCGACGGCTTTACCAGCCCGGTGCTGAACGAACCACCGGTCAGCAATTCGGTCGGCCATTCCAACATTGACGTCAGTTCGCTGGACGCGGCCATTGTTGCCATCGGTCTGGTGCCAGGTAATGTCACCGGCCTGCCCGCCGATTTGTGGCTGGGCAGTGATGCCAATGTCCTGAACGGCTTGATCGCCAAAGTTTCGGTGGCTGATTATCCGGCCATGCAGCGCCTTCTGTACACCCTATTGTTGTCCGAGGCCTTGCCACCTTCCACCCATAATGACGCCGAAACCTTGTTGCTGGCCCGCGTAGACCGGCTGCTGGAACTGGGCGCCACCGACCCGGCGCAGGCCCTGATCGAACTGGCGGGTGCCACGGAAAACGCCGACCGGTTTGCCCGCTGGTTCGATGCCACCCTGCTGAACGGCGACGAAGACAAAGCCTGTGCCGCGATGGCCACGGCCCCGCATCTGGCCCCGGATTACGCCGCGCGGATTTTCTGCGACGCAAGGCGCGGTGACTGGCAAACCGCCGCCCTGACGCTGGAAACCGTGCATGCGCTGGGGGTATTGCCGCCCGCCGACCTGTCGCTGCTGGATCGCTATCTTAGCCCGGACATCTTTGAAGGCGCGCCCCCCCTGCCCGCCCCTGATGGCCCCGACCCGCTAACGTTCCGGCTGTTCGAAACTATTGGCGAACGCCTGCCAACCGCATCCCTGCCACGCGGCTTTGCCACAGTAGATTTGCGCGATGTGGCCGGCTGGAAGGCGCAGCTTGAAGCGGCAGAGCGGCTGACACGTATCGGAGCGCTTGGGCCAAATCGCCTGTTGGGGCTGTATTCAGAGCGTCGCCCCGCCGCATCGGGCGGCATCTGGGACCGGGTGCGGGCCTTGCAAAACTTTGAAACCGCCCTGGAAACCGGCAGCAATGACGCCGTGGCCAAAACCCTGCCCGAGGTCTGGCAGGCCATGCGCGCCGTCCAATTAGAGGTGCCATTTGCTAGCCTGTTCGCCGAACGGTTGGTCGGACTGTCGCCACAGGATCAGATCGATCAGGGCACAAAAACCCTGATCTGGCAGATTTCCCTGCTTGGCCCCGACTATGAAACCCCGGCACAAACCCCGCCTGACGACACAGATCTGACGCACTATCTTGCCGCTCTCGCCTTAGGCCAACCGGGCAGCACCAAAGCCCCTGATGCCACCGCGGCAGCAATCACCGAAGGGTTTGCCAGCAAACCAACCCTATCCCAGCAACGTCGACTGGACGCAGGCCAGTTGGGCGAGGCCCTTTTGCGGGCGATCATCCTGATGGACAGCGGCGCGCGTGGTAACCCGGCCGATCTGGCCAGTGCTTTGGCCACCTTGCGGGCCGTGGGGATGGAAGACACGGCGCGGCGCGCCGGACTGCAACTGATGTTGCTGGAACGCCGCTGATGCAAGCGCCAAAAACCCCGGAACAATGGATATCAACCTTTCTTGATGCGCAATCGGCTGAACTGGGGGCTGCCACCAACACCTTGCTGGCTTATGGCCGTGATTTGCTGGATTTCACCGGCTGGCTGGCGCGCCAGTCGTTTGATATCGCCAGTGCAAACCGCGATCAGGTCGAGGCGTATCTGATATTTTGCGATGCGCAGGGTCTGGCCAAATCCACCCGCGCCCGCCGCCTGTCCGCGATCAAACAGATTTACCGGTTTGGCTTTGAAGAAGGGTGGCGCGTCGATAATCCCGCCATTCAGATCACTGGCCCGGGACGCGACAAACGCCTGCCCAAAACCCTGGATATGGACGAAGTCGACCGGTTGCTGGACGCCGCCCGCAATTCAGGCCGCCACCGGGTACGCAACACCTGTTTGATGGAGCTGTTATACGCCACCGGAGCCCGTGTCAGCGAATTGGTCTCGCTGCCCGTGGCCTCGGCAAGGGGCAATCCGGCGATGCTTTTGATTAACGGCAAAGGCGGCAAGGAACGCCTGGTGCCCCTGTCCCCGCCCGCCCGCGCCGCCCTGGCCGAATGGCTGACCCACTGGGACGACGACCAGACGGCCCGCGACGCCAAAGGCCTGCCTGCCTCAAAGTTCCTGTTCGCTTCGCGCGGTAAACTTGGCCACCTTACCCGGCAGGCATTTTTCCTGCTGATCAAGGACCTTGCCGTCGTGGGCGGCATCAACCCGGCCAAGGTAACACCCCACACATTGCGCCACGCCTTTGCCACGCATCTTTTGGCGGGCGGTGCCGATCTGATGACAATCCAGACCCTTCTGGGCCACGCCGATGTCGCCACAACCGAGATCTATACTCATGTTCTGGACGAACGCCTAAGCGCCTTGGTGCTGCAACATCACCCCCTGGCCAACAAGCCCACCCCTTGAATGCCGCCCCCTCAGACCTCATAATCAGTAGCCAGACCAAAGGATATGATCAAAATGGACCCGACTTCCGTGCCGTATGACGGATTATACGACAGTGCCTTTTGGATCAGCTGCGGCGCAATTGTGCTGTTGCTGGTACTGTCGGCGTTCTTTTCCGGCTCAGAGACGGCCCTGACCGCGGCCTCGCGCGGAAAGTTGCGGGCGCATGCCGACAAAGGCTCGCGCGGGGCGCAGGCGGCCTTGCGGATCACCGAAGACAACGAACGCCTGATCGGGTCGGTGTTGCTGGGCAACAACCTGGTCAATATCCTTGCGGCCTCGCTGGCCACAGCGCTGTTCACCCGCGTCTTTGGCCAGAACGGCATCGCCATCGCCACCCTGGTGATGACCTTTCTGGTGCTGATCTTCGCCGAAGTCCTGCCCAAGACCTATGCCATCATCAACGCCGAAAAGGCCGCCGCCTATGTCGCGCCTATCGTTGGCGTCATAGTCACCGTGTTCGCGCCCGTCGTCGGGGCCGTGCGCATGCTGGTTCGTGGGCTGTTGCGCCTGTTTGGCGTGCGCATCGACGCCGACAGTGAAATGCTGGCGGTGCGCGAAGAGATCGCCGGCGCAATCCAACTGGGTCACTCTGAAGGCGTGGTCGAGAAGGAAGACCGCGACCGGATTCTGGGCGCTTTGGACCTGTCGGACCGCACAGTCGAAGAAATCATGTTGCACCGCTCGGACATTGAGATGATCAACGCCGAAGACGCACCCGAAGACATCCTGAAACAAATCCTCAATTCACCCCACACCCGCCTGCCGGTTTTTCGCGACGAGGTGGAAAACATTGTCGGCATCGTCCACGCCAAAGACCTGTCACGCGCGATGTACGAACAAGTCGGCGGGCCCGAGGGTGACGCCACAGCCCTGAAACGGTTTCGCATCACCGACGTGGCAGTATCGCCGTATTTCGTACCCGAAACCACGCCGCTGGACGACCAGATGCGTGAATTTCTGCGCCTGCGCAGCCATTTTGCCTTGGTGGTGGACGAATACGGGTCTTTGCAAGGGTTGATCACGCTTGAGGATATTCTGGAAGAGATCGTCGGCGAGATCACGGATGAATTTGACCCTGATTCCGAACACGCGGTGACCCGCACCGAAGACGGCCAGTATATGGTCGACGGGGCCATGACCATCCGCGACCTGAACCGCGCGTTCGACTGGATGTTGCCGGATGACGAGGCCAACACAGTGGCCGGTCTGGTGATCCACGAGGCGCAGATGATCCCAACCGTCGGTCAGGTGTTTTCGTTCCACAACTTCCGGTTTGAAGTGATGACGCGGGATGGCAACCGGATAACCGGATTGAAGATCAGACCTCTCTAATACCAACGGCCCTATGATTTGATCTTTATCCACTCCCGATCAGTTATTGAGGTTATCCGGCCGGGATCCTTCGCGAAGAAGTTCCATGGACTGCCCGGCAGCGCATGTTTACATGCGCGAGAGGGGGATTAGTTCGGGAGCGGGTGCGTGACATCTGCCGTCAGGTTTGCGCTTAAAACGGCGTTGATATCATCAAAGGCGGGCTGTC
>DAOUQK010000062.1 GCA_030625695.1 Paracoccaceae bacterium
GCGGGTTGACGCGCTGAACAACGAGGGGTTGATTGACGAAGGTCAGGCGGCGTTGCTGGCGGCATTGGGCGAGCAACGCGATGTGATTGCCGAGGCTGAGGCGGGGCAATTGCGGCTGGTCGCCAAAGGATTGGCGCAGGCAGTGATGACTCGGGATGTAAAGTTGGCGGTTTCGCTGGAGTTGGAGAAACTTCGGCTGGATGGGGATGATGGGTTTGAGGCGCTTCGGGATGTTGAGGATTTTTGGTACGAACGCGGACGCGACAAAGGGCTGCGGTTTGATCTTCAGGTGTCGATTGGTTTGGCAGAGGCAAGTGGCAAGCGCGCCGTTGACTCAGGGCAGCGCGGGATAGCGGCAAATGATCTGGGCAGTGCGCTGTGGACCCTCGGGAAACGCGAAAGTGGCACGGCGCAGTTGCAAGCGGCGGTGGCGGCCTATGAGAACGCTTTGTTAGAGCGGACACGGGACAAGGTGCCGCTGGACTGGGCGATGACGCAGAACAATTTGGGCAATGCACTGCGGGCCCTCGGGGAACGCGAAAGTGGCACGGCGCAGTTGTTGGCGGCGGTGGCCGCCTTTGAGAACGCCTTGTTGGAGTGGACGCGGGACAAGGTGCCGCTGGACTGGGCGACGACGCAGAACAATCTGGCGCTGGTTGAGGAAAAACTGGGGGGAAAAGCGCAGGGTGAGGCGCGTGAAATGCATTTGCGCCGGGCGCTTGGGTATGTGGCGGCGGCGCTGGAAGTTTTTGATCCCAAGGCGTCGGGGTTTTATTATGAGAAGGCTAGCAGAACGCAGGTGAGATTGCAGGCGGCGTTGGACGAAGGTTACCGGGGGGCGGCGGGGTGAACCCCGCCCTACGGACATATGGAAAGGCTCTTTTATCCGGGGGGCATAGGCTTTAGACAGTCCGCCAGATCAGCAACAGGACCGGATATCATGCCAGGTTACGAGTATAAGGTAGTGCCCGCCCCGACCAAGGGGCAAAAGGTCAAAGGGGTGAAGACGCCTGAGGGGCGGTTTGCGCAAGGTTTGCAAGAGGTTCTGAACGTCGAGGGCGGGAGTGGTTGGGAATACCTGCGGGCCGAATTGCTGCCGAGCGAGGAGCGCAGCGGGTTGACCGGATCGACCACCAACTGGCGCAATGTGCTGGTGTTTCGTCGGGAGATTGGCGGGGCTGTCAAATCCCGGCCGCCCGAGATTGCGGTTACGGTGCCAGAATCACCGGATTCAGAGGCGCCTCAGGTCCAGACACACCAGGACCCCGCCCCGGAAGAAACCCGCACGGCTGAAAACCTGGCCACTGTGTCGGGCATGTTTACTGCACAGAAATCACGCGGCGGCGACGGAGGCTCCGAAGACGGAGCTTCAGCTTCGGATAAGGGGCCGGTTGAACGGTCCTAAACGCCGATGTCCAAAGACAACGCATGAATGCGCCCGACCAGGGCCTTGCCCAAGGCGACATGCACGGCGCGGTGGCGCTGGATTCGGGACTGGCCCTCAAAGGCGGTGGCGCGGATGGCGACGTTAAAGTGGCTCTCGCCGCCCTCGCGGTAGCCGCCGTGGCCCCGGTGACTTTCGCTATCATCGACCACATCGAGGTGGCTGGGGGCAAAGGCGGCCTCAAGCCGGGCCCGGATTTCTTCAGTAACACTCATTTTATTGCCGATACGGCAAATAAATCGCCGCCCTCTCTTTTATCTTTCGTCACTTACATTACACTCCTGTTTCCGAGTCGAAAAGGCAATTGCCAGGGAATTAATTATGAGTAAATCAGACCCGTTCGGATTTGACATGTCCGTGTCCTCTGCCAAGAAAAAGAACCCGCGTGGGCGCAGGGGGATGTCAGGCGCGTCCGAGACCTCGCAGCGGCAGTGTCAGCATGAAGGCTGTGAAGAGGCCGGGAAGTACCGTGCGCCCCGGGCGCCGGATGTTCTGGATGATTTCCTGTGGTTCTGCCAGCAGCATGTGCGCGAATATAACCTTAAGTGGAACTTCTTTAACGGCACCACCGAAGCCGAAATCAACGCCCAGCAATCCAAAGACAAGGTGTGGGAGCGCGAAACCAAACCGATGGGCGACCCCGAGGCACGGGCCTGGTCGCGGCTGGGCATCGAAGACCCGCATCAGGTGCTGGGTGCGAATGCCACGCAGAATCCGGGCAAAGGCGCCGGGGCCGGGCGGCGTTTACCACCAAACGAGCGGCGCGCTGTGGGTATTCTGGAATTGAAGGACAATTGCACCAAAACTGAAGGGCGCAAGGCCTATAAGAAGCTGATCAAGGTGCTGCATCCGGATATGAACGGCGGCGACAGGTCACAGGAAGAGCAGTTACAGGAAGTGGTCTGGGCCTGGGATCAGATCAAGGGCAGCCGGTTGTTCAAGGCTTAACACGACGTTGAACCCTGCACTTAAACCTGCATTTCTCTTGATAATTACCGGGGAATCAGGCCATTATCGAACCTACGTGCTTGGCTCGGCCTGATATTTGAGGTCAGATTGCTGCTTTTCGGGATATTTTCCCCGTATTCAACCCGGCAATTTTGTGCAGAGCTATATTTGGGATCTAGGGAGAGTTTGGTCGTGAAACCGGTATTAGCATCACTTGCAGTGATTTGTTTAAGCCTGCTTCTGACGTCACCAGCTCAGGCCAAACGTTATGCTTTGATCATCGGCAACGCCGAATATGCCCATCTGGAAGACCTGACCAACACCCACGCCGACGCCGCCGCCTATAAGGAAACCTTTGAGGAACTGGCGTTCGAAACCGAACTGTTGAACGATCTTAACTGGAGCAAGACCTGGGCCGCATTTGACCGGCTTCTTGAGCGGATCAGGCCGGGTGATCAGGTTGTTTTTGTCTATTCGGGCCATGGCTGGAGCTATAACAACACCAATTATCTGATCCCGACTGATGCGCCGGAAAGCGCCAACAACAGGAAATTGGCCCGACGTTCCATTGCTTTGACCAATGGGTATGACGGTATTCTGGATAAACTGGAACAGGCCGGAGCGACCTTGCGAGTGGCAATCTTTGACGCCTGCCGCAACAACCCCTTTGAGCCGACGGCCGGCCTGCGGTCCGGGGCAAGAACCCGGGGCCTGGTGCCGGTTTCGGTTTCAAGTGGCACGTTTGTGGTGTTTTCAGCCGGTGCCGGGCAAACCGCGTTGGACGGTTTGCCGGATGACCCTCCGGGCCAGAACTTGTCGGTTTTCACCCGCAGCTTTTTACCAAAGCTGAGGGCGGGCATGTATCTGGAAGACGCGATTGCCGATGCTCAGCTAGAGACCGCCGGACTGGCTGCTAGTTACGACGGGCATTTGCAGCACCCATCTTATTACGATGAAACGCTGGGCAAGACCTGTCTTTTGAACGGTGGGTGCAGCGTGCAGGCTTCGCTGCGGCTTCAGCCTGGGCCGTCACAAGTTGGGCAGCCAGAGCCACAGGAAGAATTACAGGCGGAAGAACCGCAGATAGAAGCGCCGGTAGAGCCGCCACAGATAGAACCACAGCAGGCGGCCTTGCGTGCGCAACCGCTTGCGTCGCTGCGCGATCGAATGGCTTCGAGCACGGCGGTTCGGGGCTGTGACAGGTTTGGTTTGTCACCGACACATCCGGATATTGTTTTGGGCAATACCAGTGGGTCCGGACTTTCCTGGGAGGAGCTGGACGGCGCGCGCGCCGAGCGTTTGTGCCGCGCCGCATTAAAGGAATTTCCCAACCATCCACGGTTGTTGTCGTCGCTGGGGCGCGGGTTGAACAAGCAGTCATCGTATTCAGCGGCTCTTAGCACCTACCGGGAATCGGCGCAGGCGGGCGATATCGTTGCCATGCATAATCTTGGGGTGATGTACCAGATTGGTCAGGCCGTGCCTGAGAGCCAGATGACCGCGGCCATGTGGTATCAGAAATCGGCCGACCTTGGGTATGCCCATTCGCAATTCAACCTTGGACTATTGTTTGCGCTTGGCAACGGGGTCTCGAAGGATTCCGGGCGGGCTGCGGAATGGTATCTAAGGGCTGCAAAGCAAGGGCACGCCGACGCGCAAGTGTGGGTCGGGCATAATTTCCAATACGGTCAGGGGGCAGCGATTGACCCGCTGGAGGCTGCCCGCTGGTATGCGCAGGCCCAGTCCAACGGGTCAGACGCGGGCAAAGCCCGCCTGAGGTTATTGCTGCAAGATAAGCCCACAGCGCGGCAGGTTCAGCAGAAATTGAAGGATATGGGGCATTACCGCTCGCGGGTTGACGGGTCATTTGGGCGCGGATCTTACCGGGCATTGAAGACGTATTGCCGGTGTAAATTCTAGTGCAAACTCCAGGAACAGGATTTTAGGGTTTAACCGCCTGCCATAACGGGACAATCATTTTAGTGACCAGAGGGATCAGAACCAGCCCCAAGGCCAGCCCAAACACCCCACCCATGGCCGCCGTGGCACTCCAGTTTACTGCGTCGCCGTAACCTTCGGGGGCCATCAAAGCCACCTGCCCCGCCAGATCGTGAACCTGATGCGCCAGCCAGCCAAACCCCTGATCCTTTAACCCGTGCACCACAATTGACCCGCCGACCCATAACATCGCCGCCGTGCCCACATTGCTAAGCAACGTCAGGAACCCCGGCATCATTCGCACCAGCCCCCGGCCCAGCGACCGGGTCAGCCCGAACCGCGCGTTCTGAGCCATGTACAACCCCACATCGTCCGCCTTGACGATCAACGCAACCGAGCCATAGACCACGACGGTGATGCCAATTCCGACCACGCCCAGGGTCGCCGCCTCCATCCAGATGTTGCTGGGGGGGATCGCCGCCAGTGTGATGGTCATAATCTCGGCCGAGAGGATGAAATCGGTCTTGATGGCGCCCGCCGCGCGTTGTTCTTCCAGATGCACCGGGTTTTCAGGTTCTGTGCTTTTATCGCCCTGTTCCGGGTGCGGCGAGAACATGTGCCAGATCTTTTCAGCACCTTCAAAACACAGGTACATCCCCCCCAGCATCAACAAAGGTGAAATCATCCAGGGTGCAAATGTGGTCAGCAACATACCGGCCGGCAGCAGATACAACAGTTTGTTCTTGAACGATCCTTTAGCAATTTTCCAGATGACCGGCAATTCCCGGTGGGCGTCAAACCCGTGCACATATTTCGGCGTCACCGCAGCGTCGTCAATCACCGCCCCAGCCGCCTTGCTGCCGGCCTTGGCGGCCTGCATCGCCACGTCGTCAATCGAGGTCGCCGCCACCTTGGCAATCGCCACCACATCATCCAGCAATGCCAGTAAACCGCTCATTTCGCACCCTCACCCAATTCGTTCGCGCCCTGTTTAATTCAGTGCAGACGTTAGCGCAACCGGACACAGTTTGCGCTAACACATTAACATTACACAGTTTTTCCCCTTTCGGGCTTGATGTGTAACCGTTATATCGCGCTTGAACATCCACTTTCAGGAGCATTTCATGACCATTTCTGTAGGCATTAACGGATTTGGCCGGATTGGCCGCTGCACCCTGTCACATATCGCCGCCAGCGGGCGCAACGATATTACCGTGGTCAAGGCCAATGCCACCGGGCCGCTGGAAACGGCCGCCCACCTGCTGCGCTACGATTCAGTTCACGGCCGGTTTGGGCGCGACATCCGGGTCGGCAAGAACAGCCTTGATCTGGGGGCCGGCGAAATTGAAATGTTCTCGACCTATGATCCGACAGAACTGGACTGGTCAGGCTGTGACGTGGTTCTGGAATGCACCGGCCAGTTTAACGACGGTCACAAGGCGGCGATCCATCTGGATCAGGGTGCAAAATCGGTGCTGATTTCGTCGCCTGCCAAAAACGTTCAGAAAACAATCGTTTACGGCGTTAATGACGACCAGTTGGCGCGCGGCGACACGATGATTTCGAACGGGTCCTGCACCACCAACTGCCTTGCCCCTCTGGCCAAAGCAATGGACGATGCCATTGGTATCGAACACGGGGTGATGACCACGATCCATTCCTATACCGGCGACCAACCGACGCATGATAGGCGCCACGACGACCTGTACCGCGCCCGCGCCGCCGCGATGGCAATAATCCCCACCTCGACCGGGGCGGCCAAGGCTTTGGGAGAAGTGTTACCCAACCTCAAAGGCCGCCTGGATGGGTCTTCCATGCGGGTGCCGACGCCGAATGTCTCGGCGGTGGACCTGACGTTCCGGTCAGCGCGCGAGGTTACGGTGGAAGAAGTCAACGCCGTCGTGGCCGAAGCGGTCAAAGGGCGCATGGGCCGGGTTATGTCGTATGATCCGGAACCCAAGGTGTCGATCGACTTTAATCACACCGAACAAAGCTCGATCTTTGCGCCGGATCAGACCCGGGTGGTGGCCGGACGGATGGTGCGGGTATTGGCGTGGTATGACAACGAATGGGGCTTTTCGGTGCGCATGGCGGATGTCGCGGTGGCAATGGCCACGGCCTGAGGCCTTGCGATACGCCCTTGTGTCGGTCATATCTAAGTCAGCCAACCGACATCCCCGAGGAAGTTAATGACCAACCGCATCGCCATACCCATGGGCCTTTTAATCGTTGGCGCGATCCTGGTTGATCTGGTCTTGTTCGATGGCCAGAGCCTGATATTTCTAAGCAAAAAGATGTTCGACCTGATGGAATGGATGGCCTTCTGGCGCTGACATCCGCCCCAAACGCCAATCAATTATCCAGCGTGCACGCGTCAGCGGGCACTCAATTTAACAAGAGCCACCTTAAGAAGACAGCCGCTGGCTCAGCGCTTCGTTCACCAGCGGGGTGACAAACTTTGACACGTCCCCACCCAGCCGCGCGATCTCTTTCACCAGTTTGCTGGCAATCGCCTGATACCGTGCTTCGGCCATCAGGAATACCGTCTCAACGGAGGAATCCAGCACCCGGTTCATCCCAACCATCTGATATTCATATTCGAAATCCGCGACCGCCCGCAGGCCGCGCAGGATGATCTGTGCCCCCACATCATTGGCGCAATCAATCAGCAGATTTTCAAACGGATGCACGACAATCTCGAGTCCTGTCTGTTCGGCCAGACCGACACATTCCGCTTCGATCATCCCTACCCGTTCTTCCAGTGAAAACAACGGCCCCTTGTCGCGGTTGATCGCCACGCCAATCACCAGTTTGTCCACCAACGTCGCCGAACGACGGATAATGTCGAGATGACCTAAGGTGATCGGATCAAACGTGCCGGGATATAGAGCAGTCCGCATCGGGGCAGCCTCCTGAAAGGGTCAGTTATGCTGCACATGCAAACAGACCGGGCCATGGATTGCAAGGCCGACGGTAAAGCCGCCTCAATGCCCCATGATCATGCCTTCAAGCGCTTGCTTTTCCATTGCCAATTCAGACAATTGCGCCTTGACCAGATCACCCAGCGTCACCAGCCCGATCATTACGCCATCCTCGACAATTGGCATGTGCCGGAACCGGCCTTCGGTCATCTGCGACAGCACCTCTTGCACCGATGCCTGCGAGGTGGTGGTCACCAGATCGCAGGTCATATAGGCGCTGACCGGCTTGGAAAGGCAGCCCGAACCATCCGCCGCCAGTTCCCTGACAATGTCACGCTCGGACAGGATACCCGCCGCGGTTTTGCCGCCGTCGTCGGAAACAACAACCGATCCGATCTTGTATTTTGCCAGAATATCGGCGGCTTGCGACACAAGAGCGGTGGGTTCAACCGTCAGAACCCCCTGACTTGGCTTGGATTTGAGTATTTGATGAATGAGCATTCGGCGACCTTTCCGCAATAATCTTTCAATAGATCAAGCGTTGCCGCAATATCGCGTCAAGTCAAGTCGCGCTTTCCAGCAATCGCACTTCTTCGCGCACCCCTGCGCACAGTGCGTCGGCAAACCGGTTCATCCGCGCCGAGCGCTGATCGCCCTGATGGCGCACAAGGTAAAACCCGCGTAACAGGCTGAACTGATCCACCAGAACCTTGCGCAATTCTGGGTGGGCGGGCAGCGTGAAATCATGCGCCACGCCAATACCGGCCCCCTGCGCCAGCATTTTCAATTGCACCGCGACCGAGTTTGACGCCAGTTGAACACGGCTCACCCCCAGTCCGGTCAGATAGTCCAGCTCTTCATCAAAGATCATGTCGGGGATATAGCCGATCAGACGTTTGCCCCTGAGATCATTCAGGGTGTCCACCGGGCCGTTTGCCGCCAGATATCCTTCGGAGGCCACCAGATGCAGGCGATAGTCACTGATCTTTTGCACCAAAAGCTGGCCTGCGATTGGCTGGCTGACCGTCACCGCCATATCTGCCTCGCGTTGCGACAGGTTGATCACCCGAGGCAGCGCCACAATCTGAATATCCAGATCCGGGTTGTCATCGGCAATCCGCGCACAGACCTGCGGCAGCAGGTAATTCGCACTGCCATCCGGCGCGCCGATCCTGATTTGCCCGGAAAGACCTTCGCTGGTTCCTTGCATCGCATCGCGCGCGGCGCGCATCGCGTCTTCGGCCTGTTCGGCGTGGCTTTGCATTCGTTCGCCAGCGGCACTTAACCGATAGCCTTGTGGCGACTTCACGAATAACGGCGCCTTTACCGCGCTTTCAAGCCGGGCAATCCGCCGACCAACGGTGGCCGGGTCCAGTTTCAACACCCGCCCCGCGCCCGACAGACTCTCTTGGCGCGCAACAGCCAGAAAAACCTTCATGTCATCCCAGTGTGGATCCATCTGCGCCTCTATCCTGCATTTATGCAAAGCCTGTTTGGGATATTGCCTCTGTTCAATGGATTTATGCAAGCCTATCCTGCGCGCAAATTCATCAGGAGAGAAGAAATGTTGGAACTGGCACATTACGTCAATGGCGGCGACGTCAAAGGCACATCCGGTCGCTTTGGCGACGTATATAACCCGGCCACGGGCGAAGTTCAGGCACGCGTGCCGCTGGCCTCGGCCTCTGAGGTTGACGCAATCGTCGCCGACGCCGCCGAAGCACAGGTCGCATGGGGGGCCACCAACCCGCAGAAACGCGGACGGGTGATGATGGCGATGGTTGGTCTTTTGAACCGCGACATGGACAAGCTGGCCGAAGTGCTGAGCCGTGAGCACGGCAAAACCATCCCCGACGCCAAGGGCGACATTCAGCGCGGTCTGGAAGTGATCGAATATTGCATCGGCGCGCCGCAAATGCTGAAAGGTGAATACACCGATGGTGCCGGCCCCGGTATTGACATGTATTCCATGAAACAGCCATTGGGCGTGGTTGCGGCGATCATGCCGTTCAACTTTCCGGCGATGATGCCCTTGTGGCACGTTGGTCCGGCATTGGCCTGCGGCAACTCGGTTATCCTGAAGCCAAGCGAGCGTGATCCGTCCCTGCCCCACTTGCTGGGTGAGTTGTTCCACGAAGCTGGCCTGCCTGCGGGCGTGTTCCAGGTGGTGAACGGCGACAAGGAAGCGGTTGACGCGTTGCTGGACAATGACACCATTCAGGGTGTGTCGTTTGTTGGCTCCACACCGATTGCGCAGTATATCTATGCCCGCGCGACGGCCAACGGCAAGCGCGCCCAATGTTTTGGTGGTGCGAAGAACCACATGATCGTTATGCCCGACGCGGATATGGATCAGGTGGCGGATGCGCTGATCGGGTCAAGCTTTGGCGCGGCGGGCGAACGTTGTATGGCGGTTTCGGTTGCGGTTCCGGTGGGTGATGACACCGCCGACCGGATGATTGAGAAACTTATCCCGCGGATGGAGAAGCTGCGGGTGGCCCCTTACACTGATGGCGATGACGTTGATTTCGGGCCGGTTGTGACTCGCGAAGCCAAGGAGCGTATTCTTGGGTTGATCGAATCTGGCGTTGAGCAAGGTGCCGACCTGGTCGTCGACAATCGCGATTTCAAATTGCAGGGCTATGAAGATGGTTTCTTTGTTGGCGCACATCTGTTCGACAAGGTCACCAAGGATATGGACATCTATAAGACCGAGATCTTTGGCCCGGTCCTGTGTACCGTGCGCGCGCAATCTTATGAAGAGGCACTTGGTCTGGCGATGGACCACGAATACGGCAACGGCACGGCGATCTTTACCCGTGACGGCGACACCGCGCGTGATTTTGCATCCCGCGTCAACATCGGCATGGTCGGCATCAACGTGCCGATCCCTGTGCCGCTGGCCTATCACACGTTTGGCGGCTGGAAAAAGTCGGTGTTTGGCGATCTGAACCAGCACGGTACGGATTCGTTCAAGTTTTATACCCGCACCAAAACCGTGACCGCGCGCTGGCCGTCGGGCATTAAAGAAGGTGGCGAATTCAACTTTAAGTCTATGGACTAACCGTTTGCCTTTACCGAATTTATACAAAAAAGCCCCGGCTGTAATGGCCGGGGCTTTGACGTATCTTCTGAACCAGTATTGGTGACGATCTACCAGGCCAGTGTCTGCATACCTTCGCGAAACAGCCAGCCTTCGACCACCGGCCAGCTGCCCATTGTCACGCCGTCAATATAGTCGGCCTTGGTCAGCCCCGCAGCCTTGGAACAGGCCGCGCACATCAAAACTGTGCCGCCGTCGGCCATGAATGCCGTCAGCATATCCTGGATCGAGGTGCCATTGCCCGCCATCAGCCCATGAATATGGCTGGGGCGTTTCTTGTCAGCCAGATAGACCGCCCGTACGTTCATCCAGATCACTGTGTCATGACCGTTTTTCAGGGACTTCTGGTGTGCAAAGCTGATCGCCTTGGCCGCAGCCCAGGTGTCGTCGGTGGTCAGGTTGACAAACAATCCGCGTGACCCTTCGTCAGCCTTGGCGGCCATTGGTGCGGCGACCATCAACAGTGAAACAACCCCGGCCAGGGCCATCATAATAAACCTGAATTTCATTCTTCTCTCCTTTGGTTTTACAGGTCTCTTGTTAAGACACATCTGACTTTCGAAATATGATCTATGTCAAACCTTCCAGCACTGGAAGGTTTGACATGAAATCGCAGATATTGACCAAGGCGCGGGTCAAACGGACGCACGAATTGATGTAAGACGGCACGAACGGCCTTTTTTCGACGCCTGAGATATCGTAGCCTTTTCCCGAGCTTTAATTTGAACGGGGACCTATGGACGAAATTCTTCACGGCACGTATGAGGCCGCCCGTCTGATTGTGACGCTGGACCGCGACCTGTTGGAAATCATCGTGTTGTCGCTGAAGGTTACCCTGACGGCGGTGGCGATTGCGTCGCTGATCGGCCTGCCAATCGGTGCCTGGCTGGCGGTGAACCGGTTTCGGTTTCGCCGGATTGTGATTGCGGTTCTGAACGCTCTGATGGGGTTGCCACCGGTGGTGGTCGGGCTGTTTGTTTACATGATGCTGTCACGCTCTGGACCGTTTGGGGCAATGGGTTTGCTGTTCACGCCCTCGGCGATGATTATCGCCCAGGTATTGATCATCACGCCGCTGATTGCGTCGATTTCACATCAGACAATCCGTGACCTCTGGGCGCAGTATCATGACCTGCTGATCTCGCTTAACGCGACGCGGGGTCAGCGCATTATTTCGCTGCTGTGGGACGGGCGGCGCGCCTTGTTGACGGCGATGCTGGCCGGGTTTGGCCGGGCCGTGGGCGAAGTTGGCGCGATCATGATCGTCGGCGGCAATATCGAACATGCAACACGGGTGCTGACCACGGCGATTGCGCTGGAAACCGGACGTGGCGATTTTGCCTTTGCCATGGGGCTGGGTATGGTGCTGATTGCCATCGCGGTGCTGGTTAATCTGGCGATTCACGGGCTTGGGCGGACGGAACGGTCCAGCGTCTGGTAGGGTGTTGCGCGCCTTAGCCGGGACAAAATGTCAGGAATTTACGGGCTGGCCGGGCGGATCAGGCCAGAATGACGCTCTGATTTGGCGCGGGCGAAATTATTAACACCAATTCCCGGCACACCCCTTGGCAGACTGGTTTATTGGCCGCATGCTGATAAAAACCGCGCACCAATCAGGAACCCGCATGCCGATTAGCCAGGGAATATCACTGCCAGCCGGGCTGGCCGAACGGGCCGAAAGTGGTCGCGCGGCGTCAATCCTGCCGCTGCGCCTGCGCGGGGCGGTGGCACGTGCGCGCGGCAAGCAATTGATCGGGCCAATTGATCTGGATATCACCCGGCGCGGGCTGACCATTGTGATGGGGCCAAACGGGGCTGGCAAGACCACGTTGTTGCGCCTGATGCACGGACTTCAACGGCTATCGGCTGGCGAAATAATCTGGAATGCGCCGCAGTCTCAGGTGCGCGACCGACAGGCGTTTGTGTTTCAATCGCCAGTGATGATGCGCCGGTCTGTGTTGGACAATGTCGCCTATCCGTTGGTTCTGCGTGGGATCAATCAGGCGGATGCACGCGCACAGGCCGCAGAAATAGCGACGGAAATGGGGCTGGGCGGATTGCTGGATCAACCAGCGCCTGTCCTGTCGGGCGGCGAACAGCAAAAGCTGTCACTGGCCCGGGCCCTGATCAGCGCGCCCGAAATCCTGTTTCTGGACGAACCTTGCGCCAATCTTGACGGGCGCGCCACCCGCGAGATTGAGGCGATTTTGCAAAAAGCGCAGGGGGATGGCACACGGATTGTCATGTCGACGCACAACATGGGTCAGGCCCGCCGTTTGGCCCAGGACGTGGTGTTCATGTACGACGGTAAAGTACACGAATGCGCCGAGGCGACGGGGTTCTTTGAAGACACGCCCAAAACGCCCGAGGCGACGGGGTTTATCAACGGAGATATCGTCGAATGATGCTGATCAGGGCGTGGGCCGTTGTCAGCTTGTTGGCGATGGCAGCGGTTGTACGCGCCGACGAAATGCGTCTTGCGGTGACCACATCGTTCGACAATTCCGGGCTGGCGGCGGTTTTATTGCCGCGTATCAAGGCCGATCTTGATCTGGATATTCAACTGATTGTGGTCGGCACGGGGCAAGCCCTGCGTCTGGG
>DAOUQK010000117.1 GCA_030625695.1 Paracoccaceae bacterium
AAAATGCGTTTGAAAACATCGGCTTTGACCCAATCGCGGAACCGCTTGAAAACGGTGTTCCACTTACCGAAAACCTCTGGAAGGTCGCGCCAAGGGCAATCTGTGCGGGCGATCCATAGAACGGCTTCCAGAAATAAACGCGGATCACTGCCGGTGCGACCAGGGTCGGTGATCTTGCCCAAACAATGGGGCTTCATCACGCTCCACATCTGATCTGTGATTACATAACGATCTGCTGACATCCCTAACTCCCTTTCGGGAGATTGAACCAGAACTTAACCGATTTGGGAATCCTGAATCTCAACACCCCCTAGGCTGTGAATTGGAGGAGCGCAATGCAGTCACGACTTACCATCCTGATGTTCGTCGATCTTGTCGGTTACTCGGCCATGATGAGCCGTGACCAGGACGTTGCAATTGGTGTTGTGCGCGCGCTCAAATCCCAACATCTCGAACCCGTCATCGCAGAACATGACGGAGAAATCCTCAAACGCATGGGCGATGGCTGGATCGTCGCCTTTCCTTCGGTAAGCGCGACTGTCGATTGCGCGATGCAGGTTCAGACAGATCTTCAGGGGCATCGCAGCATCAAGCTGCGTTTCGGCTGTCATATCGGCGAGATTGTCGAAGATGATGATGATTTTTACGGCGCCGGGGTGAATATCGCTCAACGCATCCAGACAGAGGCCCCGCCGGGCGGATTGATGGTTTCGGAAGACCTTTACCGTCAGCTTTCCGAAGAACGAAGCAACTATTTGAGCGATGCAGGGTCGTTCAACCTCAAAAGCATCTCTCAGCCCGTGCGACTTTATCAGTGGAGGCCGACACAAGGTTCGAACCGAAGATGGGGCCAAGTTCCCTCAATCGCCGTGCAGTCAATCGACTTTGCCCCCGCAGACGACGAAACCAAAGCACTTGCGGGTGACATGCGCGACCAGTTGATCGTCCGCATCTCGCGTCGCAAGGGGGTGTTGGTGTTTGACGGTCTGGCCAAAACTGAAAATAAGGCAACTTATGATCTGCGCGGGCGCCTGCGTCTGGCCGGTGAAAAGGGTCGTCTCACTCTCACGCTTTTGCTGCGCGAAGAAGGCAGACCCATCTGGTCAGAAACCTACGAGGCACCAACGGGTGACATATTTGCCTTTTGCGATGATGTGCTAGAACTGGCCGAGGGCGATTTGCGCCTGCAAAACAACGCATTTGACGGTGATCGGCTGGCGGGTGTTACAGAGGATGAACTAAGCGTATCCGAGCTCAGAGCGAGGGCAGCAAACGAATTCTACAAAGTAACGACTGAAAGCTGGGCTTATGGGCTTTCGCTTATGGAGCGGGCAATTGCGCTGAATCCACTGGACGGGGTTTCGCTGGCAATGCGAGTAGAGGCGCAGATCGTGTTGCACGCGGCGAGATACGAAGACATGGTGCCGGAGCTTCAAAAGACATTGGCGGATGATCTGAGTACTGCAATCATTCAAATGCCTCAGAGCGATTATGTATTCTGGACCCGAGGGCTGTTCCGTCTGGTGGTGGAAGACGACGTTGCCGGGGCCCGGGCTGATCTGGAACGCAGCATCGCGGTGAACCCTGCCTATCTGGAAAATTACGAACTTGAAGGTCACATCAGAATGGGCGAATCGGATTTTTCGGGTGCCGACGCCGCGTTTTCGCGCCTGATCGAACGTGGCTCCAAGAATCCGCTTCAACCATCGCGACTTTTCCTGCGTGGCGTCACACGCTTTTGCGACGGAAACTTTGCCGGAGCAGAGCGGGATGCGGCGGCCGCGTCGGACCTGCGCCCGCACGAGCCAGGACATCTGATTTTGCGTGCACTGGCCCTAACGGAGCTGGGCCAGACTGATCAGGCTGAACACTGCCTTGCGGTGGCGCGCCAATTTTCGACCGCGCCGACGATCACCACCAGACGGCCAGTCCTCGTCCCGAAGTTCAGATGGTTTCAGATAAACTGGGGCGAAGAGCATGAGCTTGGCACAACAATGTCAGAAATCCAATTGAAGTGGATTTGATAACGACCCTTCCTTCCCTCAGTAAAAACTCTGCGGATCAATATCCACAGCCAACCGCATATCCCCTTTCAACCTCACCGGCTTGATCCAGCGTGCCAAAGCCTCTTGCAAGGCCACCCCTTTGGGCGCTTTGACCAGCAACCGAACCCGGTGCCGCCCGCGAATGCGGGCAATTGGCGCAGGGGCCGGCCCAAACACCTGCGCACCAATCTGGCGCAACGGAAAATCATTGCGTGCCAGTGCATTGCCAAGGTCAAATACCGCGCCCACATCGCCCCCCGACAGGATGATCCCGGCCATCCGCCCGTAGGGCGGCACCCCTGCGGCCCGCCTTCCCTCGGCCTCGGCGCGCCAGAATCCTTCTTCGTCGCCGGACAGGATCGCGCGGATAACGGAATGTTCGGGCTGGAAACTCTGCAACAACGCCTCGCCCGGCTTTGAAGCCCGTCCGGCCCGGCCCGCCACCTGCCGCATCAATTGAAACGTGCGTTCTGCCGCGCGCAGGTCTGACCCTTGCAGACCCAGATCAGCATCAATCACCCCCACCAGCGTCAGCAGTGGGAAATTATGCCCTTTGGCCACCAATTGCGTGCCGATTATGATATCCGCCGCCCCTTTGGCGATATCCTCGATCCCAGCCTTCAACGCGCGGGCCGAGCCAAACAGGTCTGAACTGAGCGTCGCAATACGCGCCTCGGGGAACAATGCCGTTGCCTCCTCTGCCAGCCGTTCGATCCCCGGCCCGACCGGGGCCAGCCGCCCCTCTGCGCCGCACGACGGGCAGGCCTCGGGGATGGGTTTTGTCTCGCCACACTGATGGCACATCAGACGTTTGAGGAACCGGTGCTCGACCAGCCGCGCATCGCAATGATCACAGGCGATCTGTTGGCCGCACGCCCGGCACAGTGTCACCGGCGCATAGCCACGCCGGTTGATGAACAACATCGCCTGCTCGCCTTTTGCCAGCCGTAGCTCGACGGCTTTGCGTAGGGTGGGTGAAACCCACGTGCCCGCCTTCAGTTTCTCGTCGCGCATGTCAATTGCGCGCATGTCCGGCAGTACGGCGGGGCCAAACCGTGAGGTTAGTTCGATCCGGTCATATTTGCCCGCCTCGGCGTTGGCCCAGCTTTCCAAAGACGGCGTGGCACTGGCCAGAACCACCCTTGCGCTGCACATCGCGGCCCGCAGGACGGCCATGTCGCGGGCGTTGTACAGCACGCCGTCTTCTTGTTTGTACGACGTATCATGCTCTTCATCGACCACGATTAAGCCGAGATCACGAAACGGCAGGAACAGCGCCGACCGCGCGCCCACCACCAGTTGCGCGTCCCCCTGCCCCAGCATCCGCCAGACCCGGCGGCGTTCGGTCAGGGTCACGCCCGAGTGCCACTCAGCCGGTTGTGCCCCGAACCTGGCCTGTACCCGGGTCAGGAATTCACCGGTCAGGGCAATTTCGGGCAATAACACCAGTGCCTGGCGGCCCATGCGCAAGGCTTCGGCCACGGCCTCAAGATAAACCTCGGTCTTGCCGGACCCTGTCACACCTTTCAAAAGCGTCGTGCCGTATTTACCGCTTTGCTGCGTCGCTTGCAGTTGGCGAACCGCCTCTGTCTGCTCATCCGTCAGCGCCTTGCCCGATCGCTGCCAGTCCAGTGGTGGAAAGGGCGTGTCGCGCGGGCTGTCTTCTTCTACCACAGCACCATATTTGACCAATCCTTTGACCACCGAGGACGTAACCCCAGCCATTTCGGCCAGTTCTTTCAGAGTAAAGGCTAGCCCGCCGTATTCTTCCAATGCGCCCAACACCCGGCGGCGGGCGTCGGTCATCCGTTCGGGTTCGCCCTGTCCCAGCCGGAACACTTTGCGCATCGACGGCGGGTCGCTTAGCCCCGGGGCGCGGGTGGCCAGCCGCAGCATCGCCGACATCGGTGTCAGGGTATAATCGGCCGCACGGGTCAGGAATTCGCGCATCTCACTACGCATCGGAGCCACATCCAGCACCCGGATGACAGTGCGGATTTTGGCCAGATCGAAGTCGCCCCGCCCCGGGCCCCAAACCACGCCCAACACCTTGCGCGGCCCAAGCGGCACTTCGACATAAGCGCCCGGGAAACAACCGCCTTCGGGGGCTTTATAGTCCAGCGTCCGGTCCAGCGGTTGGGTTGTCAGAACCGCAATCAGCGCGCCTTCGTCAAAGAACCCGGCAGTATCCAATTCCAGCCCCCATAGATGTTTCCGCTAACATATCCCCGGTTCAGGGGTTCCCGCAGCCATTGGTATGAGGTAATGGCATCTTCAAGCAAGGCCAACCCATCAAAGGACCCCCCGATTATGAAATTCTTCGTAGATACTGCTGAAATCGACGCGATTGCTGAACTCAATGATCTTGGTATCGTTGACGGTGTGACCACCAACCCCTCGCTGATCATGAAATCCGGGCGCAATATCCTCGAAGTCACCAAGGAAATCTGTGATCTGGTTGACGGGCCGGTGTCGGCGGAAGTGGTCGCAACAAAGGCCGAGGACATGATTGCCGAAGGGCGCAAGCTGGCCGCCATTGCCGACAATATCGCGGTGAAAGTACCGTTGACCTGGGACGGTCTGAAAGCCTGTAAAGTGCTGAGTGATAGCGGGCAGATGGTCAATGTCACGCTGTGTTTCTCGGCCAATCAGGCGTTGCTGGCGGCCAAGGTTGGGGCGACATTCATTTCGCCCTTTATTGGTCGGTTGGATGATATCAACATTGATGGCATGGATTTGATCGCTGATATCCGCACGATTTATGACAATTACGGGTTTGACACCCAAATTCTTGCCGCTTCGATCCGGTCGGTCAATCACATCACCGACGCCGCGCGCATCGGCGCAGACGTGATCACAGCGCCGCCTGAAGTGATCCGTAAGCTGGCTGAGCATCCGTTGACGGCCAATGGTTTGGCGGCGTTTATGGCCGACTGGGAAAAGACCGGGCAGGACATTCTGTAACCGTCGCCCATCCGCGACAAGAAAGGCTCCCGCGTCCCAATCTGCCCCGGGCCAAGCCCGGCTGCAATTAGGGACTTGGGCCCGGCAGCGCGCCTGCGGCGCGCTGCCTTGACTTGAGATTCGGGCCAGCGCGCCTGCGGCGCGCTGCCTTGTCTAAATGTTTCTGCCAGCGCCCCTGCGGCGCGTTGCGTGATGTGACATTCTGGCAGGGTGAGAGAATATTTGCCCAGGCAACCAATTTTCCCGCGCAAATCCGGAAACCCGTGGTATAAGCAGAAAAAAAGACCATCAGAGGCACAGATATGAGCAGTAGCCCGAACAAGGAATCCGAACTGCGCGCGGCGATCATTGCCAAGCCGGACGCGGTATTGGACGACCAGGACGTAATGCAGGCGCTGATCTCGGCCAATGAGCGGTCGATGGGCGGCAATATTGTCGATCTGCGCGGCATCGCGATGGAGCGGCTTGAGGCGCGGCTTGACCGGCTGGAAGACACCCATCGCAGCGTGATTGCGGCGGCGTATGAAAACCTGTCCGGGACCAATCAGATACATCGCGCCATTCTGGCCTTGCTGGACCCGATGGAGTTTGAAGTATTCCTGCGTAATCTGGGCGGGGAAGTTGCCGAAATCCTGAGGCTGGATGCCATATCACTGGTGCTTGAATCCGTGCAGGCCAATGAGGATCCGGCCGTGGCGCGTCTGGGCGGTGTTCTGACCGTGGTCGAGCCCGGGTTCATCGAGGGATATCTAAGCACCGGACGGGCCAATCCGCCACGCAAGGTAACGCTGCGCCAGATTCAGAGTGCACCTGAAACAGTCTACGGTGAAGCGGCCAGCTGGATCAGATCCGAGGCCTGTTTGCGGCTGGATTTCGGCTCTGGCCGGTTACCGGGCCTGTTGGTGATGGGCGCCGAAGACCCGCATCAGTTCACGCCACAGCAAGGCACCGACCTGCTTGATTTTTTTGCCGGGGTGTTTGAGCGGTCGATGCGCCACTGGTTGTCTTGAGCCAGGCCTTACATGGTTTGATTTCACCCGCTTGTCGGGATGCATTGATGCACTGGCTGGATGCGCGCAAAGCGCTGGCGGGTGCGTCGGACAATACGATTGCCGCCTATCAGGGTGATATCGCTGATTTCCTGTCTTTCATGACGATGCATCACGCAGAACCGCAGGGTTTGGGTGCCATAGCCCGGATTTCGGTTGGCGATATGCGATCCTGGATGGCTGATGCCCGCAAAAGCGGCGTTGGGGCGCGATCATTGGCGCGCAAGCTTTCGGCGGTGAAAAGTTTTTATCGCTGGCTGGCTGAGCGGGAAGGGTTTGAACCGACTGCCGTTCTATCGACCCGCACGCCAAAATTTCAGAACAAATTGCCACGTCCGTTGGCCAAAGATGCAGCACGTGCGATGATCGAAACGGTTGAGCTGCAATCGGACAGCGATTGGGTGGCCGCACGGGATGTGGCGGTTGTCACGTTGTTATACGGCTGTGGGTTGCGGATATCCGAGGCCTTGGGGCTGACCGGGGCTGACACGCCGCTGCCGCAGGTTTTGCGGATCATAGGCAAGGGCGGCAAAGAACGGGTGGTGCCGGTTTTACCGGTCGCCCGCGAGGCGGTGGATACCTATTTGCGCCTTTGCCCACATCCACAGGACACGGATCAGGCGATATTCAGAGGTGTGCGCGGTAAACCCCTGGGCCCGAGGGCGATTCAGCAGGTTATGGCCAAAGCACGGATGCAGTTGGGATTGCCCGCGACGGCGACGCCACATGCCATGCGCCACAGCTTTGCCACGCACTTGTTGGAAGCGGGCGGGGATCTGCGGACCATCCAGGAATTGCTGGGGCATGCGTCGCTGTCAACCACCCAGGCCTATACGGCGGTCGATACTGCCCGATTGATGGAAGTCTATAACCAGGCACACCCCCGCGCCTAAACCGACTAGCGTCCAGTCGGCGTCCAGACTGAAATTTTTGTCACACGCTTGTGTCAGAACGTGCGCAATATTCACGTGCCGTACCGCCATTTCTGTGGCACCCATATGACAGTAAAGCCAAAATATTCTAAGTGGGAGCCAACATATGAACCGTTTACTCAAAGCCGCCGCTGTCGCCGCAACCGCCATTTTCGCCAGTGGAGGCGCATGGGCCGCTGATTGCCCGGTGACCATTCTTGATCCGTTTGATCTGGAAGGTGATGACATCGACAGCATCTATGACTGCATGAAGGACGACCTGGTCGCCGGATACGCCAGCCAAGGCAGCAAGATCGCCGAGAACTATCGCAATTGGACCGTCACTTCGACCCGCATGGGTGTCGCCGGGCCACATGGCAGCCGGTTGTTGCTGACCTTCGCCAATTCGATTGGTGCTGAGGCCTATCTCAAGTTCGAAGAAGAAGGCGCGAATATGCCTGTCGGGTCGGTGCTGGCCAAGGAAAGCATCAAGATACACAAGAAAAAGAAAATGGCCGTTCCCGGACCTTTGTTTTTGATGACCAAAGTGGCGGCGGGTGAATTGCCTGATACCAATGACTGGCGCTATGACGCGCTGGCGCCCAGTGGCAAGGTGATGAAGATCAAACAATCTTATTGCCACAACTGCCATCTGGGCTTTGAGGATCAGGACTATATGGGGTATCCGCTGGAAGAACTCCGCCTCAAGAACTGATACATCCAAACCCGAAAATCGCAAAAGCCCGGCCTGAACGCCGGGCTTTTGCATGTTTACACCGGGCGCCGCGCATCCAACCCAGCCAATAGTCTGTAGGGTGGGTTTTTAACCCACCTTTCCCGCTTGAAATGAACAACACGCGTTCTGAATAAAAGGGCAAGCCGTGACCGGGTTTGCAGACCTTACTCTGGCATACCGGCATCGCGCAGGCAGGTTCGTAACGCCTCGGTGGCCAGCAAATCCGTCAACGGGATACGCTCAAGATCACCAAGGACTGTACCCGGCAGCGCTTCGAGACAGGCCAGAACCGCTGCCTTGCCTTCTGCTGCCTGTCCGACCTGCATATGGCTGGCCGCTAGCAAAAAGTGGCCGATAAACCATGTCGGCATCCGGTGAACGGCGCGGGTGGACCAGTCAATCGCATCGCCATACCGACCGGCCATGTAATGCGCCATTGCCATGCCGGAAAAGCGAAAGAAAATGCTGGGATCACGCGGGTTGGACCGGATGGCGATCTGTTGATTTGTTATCGCCTCGTCACTGCGGCCAATAAACCCCAGAATGGTGCCAAGACTGCCATAAGCCAGCGAACAATTCGGGTTCAATTCTACCGCCCGTTCCAATGCGGCAATAGATTCATCGTGTTTGTGCAGCCCCCAGCACGAAATGCCATGCGCCCAATGGGCATATTCATTGCGCTGATCCAGACGGGTTGCACGTTTACCCAAATCATAGGCCAAGTTTATGGTCGCCGGGAAATCTTTGGCAAACCCCAACAGCGCAATATGGTGATGGATAAGTGATAGAACCATCGTCGCCTCTGCGCTTTCAGGATCAAGCGCGAGGGCACGATCGAGCAAGGCCAATGCTGTGTCAAAACTCGCCTCGTTGAAATCATACAGCAGATGCCACGCCTGCATTGTCAGTTCCCAAACCGTCAGGTTGGGCCGGGCGCTGCGCGCGACTGGTTCGCTGGCCGTCAGATGCACGCGGGTCTGGATTGAGGCGACGACATTGCGGGTGATCTCGTCCTGCAAATCAAAGATATCGGTTGGCTGACCATCATACCGCTCGGACCAGACATGCCCGCCGGTTATGCCATCAATCAACTGCGCTGTGACCCTGATCCGGTCACCAGACCTTCGCACACTGCCTTCCAGCACGTATCTGACGCCAAGATCACGGGCGATTTCCTTGACGTCCACATTTCGGCCTTTGTAGGTGAATGTGGTGTTACGGGCGATGATGAACAACCAGGGAGAGCGGGACAAGGCGGTGATGATGTCTTCGCTGATACCGTCCGAGAAAAACGCCTGACCCGGATCGTCTGACATGTTTTCAAATGCCAGCACAGCGATCGAGGGTTTCTCAGACAGCCCGGCGTGCGGCGGGTTTTCCGGTATTGAAGATATCTTGTCGAAGTGTTTGTGAAGGTCAAGCTTTGAGGTCACCCCAAGCTTGCGATAGATCGTCGCCAGATGGGTACGCACAGTTGATGGGGCGATGCACAGCCGTTCCGCAATCTCAACATAGCTTTCCCCGCCGGCAAACGCCTGGGCAATCTCTTGCTCTCGGGCGCTTAAAGGGCCGGATTGTGCGTTTAGATCGTCCAATATTTCCTCGCTATTTGTCCTTGGGAAATTTGCGGCAACACATATGCATTAGGCGTAATTCCAGCATCTGGTGGAGGCAAAATACAACAGGCATCTGATACCGCCCCAACCCGATAGCTCGTAATTTCCTACCATAGAACCAACAAATGGAGAATGGAAATGACCAACACTGAAACAGCCAGCCAGAATACAACCGCGGTAAGTGGTGCAGATATCGTCGCCCGTGGATGGGATGCGGTGGCCAGCGGTGACTGGGACCGGCTTATTGCCGACTACACCAATGACATGGTGTTTGTGATGCCGGGACAGGATGATGTGCTGAACGGTCGGCAGGGTTTTCGCGATATGCTCGACAATCTTGGCGCAGGTTTACCGCCGGGTTTTGAGATACTGTCGATCCGTCAGATCGGCGAAACCGGCGAAGTTGTCTCGGTGGTCACCTGGAAAAGCGATAAGGTCCCCGGCGGCAGCCAACTGGCGGTTTTGTTCCGGTTTGCCGGGGATAAGGTACAGGAAGAACGTTGGTTCATCGACACCGAACAATGGAAAGCGGCGTTCTGAACAATCGTTGTACCGGGCGCCGCACTTTTGGTTGCGGCGTCACACTCCGGGGAAACCC
>DAOUQK010000409.1 GCA_030625695.1 Paracoccaceae bacterium
GTATAGCTTGGGTGAACCAATTCATGCCAGTTCTCGGGCTTGCCTTCGGACGCCTGAATGCGATGTTCGTTCTCTGTCGCCGTCCAACCCACATCAATTTGGTTGATGCGCACATTTTTCGGCCCCAACACAAATCCCAGATTTCGCGTGATCGTTGCCAAAGCCCCTTTGGTGGCAGAATAGACCAATAAGGTTGGTGCACCGCAGGATGCGTTCACCGAGCCGATATTGACGATACTGCCACCGCATTCCTGTTTGGCCATATGTGCTGTAGCCGCCTGTATTAACATCAAAGGGGCCCGGAAATTTACCGCAAACATGCTGTCGACCAAATCGGCAGTGGCAGTATCAAGCGTACACCGGTCCAGCATACCGGCATTATTCACCAACCCGTCAATTCGACCATGGCGCGCCATCACAAAGTCAATGATCTTATCTGGTGCGCCGTTGTCTTTCAGATCGGCGGCGATCACACTGACGTTGCTCCCGAGTCTGGCCGCCGAAGCGTCAAGCGCCTCTTTGTTGAGACCGTGTAGTACGACCTGTGCACCCAGCGCGTGGCACCGTTTGGCGATGGCAAATCCAATGCCTTCATTCGCCCCGGTAATAAGAACAACCCGATCTTTCATGCGTAACCAGCGTGAGCCGCTTCGCGGGTGTCATCCAGGGCACCAACCATGTACTGAACGACTTCTTCCGAATTTGTATCCTTTATCTGTTTTTCGGTCACTTTGCGGCCCCGATGCATCACCACCAACCTGTCGGCAACTGCAAAAACATCCGGCAGGTTATGGCTGATCAAAACCACCGGCACACCGCGCTCACGCAGTCTGTCTATCAGCTCCAACACCTTCTTTTGTTCCGGTACACCCAGATTATTGGTTGGCTCGTCCATGATCATCAGCTTGGCATCCCAATAGACCGCACGCGCAATTGCCACGGCTTGGCGCTGCCCCCCCGAAAGCGTTTCAATCGGCGCCCTCAACGACGGGATCTGCACATGCAGGGACTCTAATGCCTCGGCGGATTTTTCGACCATAAACTTGTCATCAAGTGAGCGAACCAGCGGCCCGAAAATAGTGGGTTTTTCCTTTTCGCGCCCTAAAAAAATATTGCCCGCAACATCAAGGTTATTGGCAAGAGCAAGGTCTTGGTAGATTGTTTCAATACCCCGGTCCCGTGCCTCAATAGGGTCGGAAAAGTTGACCCTTTCGCCCTGAAAAATGATGCTGCCACTACTATAGGAATGCACGCCTGAGACACATTTGATCAACGTGGATTTTCCGGCTCCGTTGTCACCCAACAGCGCCACAACTTCGCCCGGATATACATCCAGATCAACATTGTTCACTGCCGTCAGGCCACCAAACTTCTTAGTCAGGTTTCGGATTGATAAGATCGGTTGGTTATCCATTTAGCTGCTCCCGATTTTATTTTTGATTATGTCGCGGGTCTGATCGATAAGCACCGCCAGAATGACCACTGCTCCAACCACGATGAACTGCCAGAATGATGGCACGTTCAACATGACCAATCCGGTGGTCAAAACAGCGATGATCAGTGCTCCGATGACAGTGCCTACAACCGTACCAGACCCCCCAAACAGGGATACGCCACCAATGATGACGGCCGCGATTGAAGAAAGCAAAAGTGGATCACCGATCACGGCCGAGCCTGCGGTGAAGCGCAGCATAGACAGGAAACCGGCAATGCCAGCAGTTACGGCGGACAATACATAAAGTTTAATAATATGGCGATCCACAGGCACACCGGCGCGGCTGGCGGCAACCTGATTGCCACCGATAGCATAGGTGTAACGACCGAATTTTGTACGCCGAAGCGCGTAGATAGCGATCCCGACTACCAGAGCTGTCAACAATACCGGATATGTTATGATCCGGTCCATGCGGCGCAACAGTTCCACGGTAAGTTCAGGTTTCTGAAAGAAATAGAACCCGCCTCCTTCGCCGCGCACATAGTACATAACGCTTTCATTGCCATAGTTTCGCACGCCAGATGGCAACCCGATTACGGTGGTGTTTTCCGACATCAGCAACGCCATTCCGCGCACTATGAAAGACGTGCCGAGCGTTACGATGAAC